>JBJFDX010000273.1:0-1811 GCA_051890235.1 Bacteroidaceae bacterium
TGATTTGCTGGCCGAACTCAATCAAGAGGGATATCGTATAGCTATTGTAAGCAATAAACTTCAGGCTGGGGTAAACATGATGTATAATCGTCACTATGCGTCATTTGTCCATGTTGCCATAGGTGAGCACAATGGTGTACGCAGAAAGCCTGCTCCTGACATGATCTACGAAGCCATCACCCTGTTAGGCGTGAAGAAAGAGGAATGCATCTATTTGGGTGACTCCGATGTTGACATCCGTACAGCTCAGGCTTCTGGTCTCCCCTGTATATCTGTCCTCTGGGGATTCAGAGACAAACAGTTTCTCTTGGCACATGGAGCAACAACTTTAGCCCAAGCCCCCACAGACATCTTGGATATACTGCACAGCAACAAACCTCTGCCCATCCTTCAGCCTTAGTAACAAAGCCCATTTATTTACTATATAACCACTCTCTATGAACGTACATTGTAAACACCTCCGCCACGCAGTCATTCTGCTGTCCGTTATGCTCCTCTATGCTCCCACCATGAATGCTGACAGGGTGCGCACATACACCACCAATGCCGAAGGCAGTCTCATGTTAGAGCGGAAGGATTTCAGCACCAGTACCTCATGTAGCAATAATATCATCACCCTTTGTCCCGACACCACATATCAGTCAATGGATGGTTTTGGTTATGCCATCACTTATAGTACTTGCTACAACCTACTCAAGATGAAGGCCAAGGATCGCCATCGTTTCCTCGTCAACACTTTCTCGCCCACCAAAGGATTAGGTGTGAGTTACATACGCACAAGTATTGGATGCAGCGATTTTAGCAGTACAGAATATTCGCTATGTGATCGCCCAGGCCTTTCAAACTTTGCGTTACACAATGATGAAACCCACTACGTCATTCCCATCATCAAAGAGATTTTGGGCATCAACCCACATATTAAGATTATTGCTGCGCCATGGACATGCCCTAAATGGATGAAAGTAAAGAATCTGAAGACGTTTGAGAAGCACGACTCTTGGACAAGCGGACATCTGAATCCACAAATGCGTAATACTTACGCTCAATATTTCGTAAAATTTGTTCAAGCATTTGCTCAACAAGGGATTCACATCTATGCTGTCACGCCACAGAACGAACCACTTAACCAAGGCAACTGCGCCAGTCTTTTCATGCCATGGGACGAACAGGCTGAGTTTATTCCTCATCTTGCTGCAGCCTTCAAAAAAGCTGGACTCACCACAAAGATATACTGCTTTGACCACAACTGGAACTACGACAACATGCGGGAACAAAAGGAATACCCCGTAAGGATATTTGATGCTCTGACAAATGAGTATGAGGGAAGCGAACTGGTGGTCGGTTCTGCATGGCATGATTACGGAGGTGAAGCAAGCGAACTGGATCACATCAATAGTCTTCTACCTGACAAAGAAGTCATCTTTACGGAAGCCAGCATCGGAACATGGAATGACGGGCGCAATCTACAAAAGCGTCTTCTTACAGACATGAATAGGCTTGTATACAACACCATCACCCGACAATGCCGAGCCGTGATGGTTTGGAACTTAATGCTCGATCTCAAACGAGGCCCCAATCTGGATGGAGGGTGCACCACATGCTATGGCGCTGTTGATATCGACGATAGGGATTACAAGACAATCCACATGAACAGTCATTACTATGTCATAGCCCACAGTAGTGCTGTCGTCCAACCTGGAGCAAAACGCATAGGGCAACAGACAAAAGGGTGCAATGGTATCAACTCCATTGCTTTTCAAAATCCTGATGGCACATTGGCGTCCCTGCTCATCAACAATGGCAAGAACAAC
>JBJFDX010000274.1:0-6493 GCA_051890235.1 Bacteroidaceae bacterium
TGAGCTTTCTCAGCCAAGCGAGCAGCCCTCTTACGTACAGAATTGGTCTCCTTGGAACTCATATTGCACATGGTGGCCAAGGTGTCACAGATGGCATTGGCTACCTGATCATAATTATAATCGTCGCGGAAGACCACTTCTACCCCATCGGCGAGATGGCTTTCACCTCCCTTTACCTTATTTGCCCACAAGCCGAAGCCTGCCAGCGAGGTGGTCAGACAGGGAACATGGAAAGCAACTGCCTCAAGAGGAGTATACCCCCAGGGCTCATAATAGGAGGGATAAACGGCAAGGTCGCTTCCGATAAGCAGGTCGTAATAACTCTGATTGAATATACCGTCACGGCCATCGAGATAACAAGGCACAAAGATTACCTTCACACGGTCCTCTGGACGGTTCTTCATTCCATGTGCGTGCAGGAAGCCCATCACATGGTCATTCCAGGGTTCCCTCAACGCATGAGTGCAAACGGGATCCTGCAAAGGTTCGTTCATGACCAAGGCTCGCTGCATGCGGTCCTGCAGATCGGCTCGGGGGCCAGATATCCAGGCAGGAACCTGCACCAGGGCAAGCACAGGACGGGTGAGACGATTATCATAAAGGCTGCGGTACATGGCTTCCAGGAAGACATCCTGCCCCTTGTTCTTATACTCATATCGGCCACTGGTGGTCACGATAAGGGTATCTTCGGGAATCTCTGTACCCGTCAACTGACGTGCCACATTGAGTATATTTGCCCGAGCCTTCTTACGCTTTGAAGTAAAGGCGGCCCCTACAGGAACAAAATCCGGCTCGAATCCATTCTCGAGAACCACATCACAAGGCTTGTCAAGCAGCTCGGCGCACTCAAGAGCTGTCACATCACTCACCGTGGTGAAGCAATCCACGTGCATGGCTGTCTGCCTTTCGATGCTATGCTTGGAATCAACATTCAGTTCGCTTGCCATCTGACGGCCGTCGTAAGCCGACAGATACTGATACAAGGGCTTGCCATTACCGGCTATACTGCGACCGATACTGGTGGCATGAGTGGTGAAGATGGTGGCTACCTGAGGCACATGCTTACGCACATACAGAGCGCCCAAGCAGGTCATCCACTCGTTAACATGATACACCACACGCTTATTCTTGCCTTGGCAGAAGAACTTCCAGAAGCCCTCAACCACCAATCCGGCGGCATAGGCAAACATGCTGGCTTCATCATAATCGCCATAAGCATGCAGGCTATCCACGCCAAAGTCTGCCCAAGCCTGGGCATATATATCATTCTTCTGATTGAAATAGGGTTGAAAATCCACCAACACCACCTTAGGCTCTCCGGGAATATTCCAGCGTCCCGTGCGCAATCTCACACCCTGGCTGGCCATATCGGCAACCCACTCCGGCCAAATGCCGGCATCCTCAGTAAAGAGAGGATTCTCCTGTCCACGCCAAACGTCGGGACCGATAAAAAGCAAATTTCCATCCAACAGTGTGCCAAGAGTCTTGGCCCTTGACGAAAGTACCGTATAGATACCTCCCATCTTATTGCATACCTCCCAACTACTTTCCAATACGTAGTCTGGTGTCACATTCTGTCCGTTCATCAAAAGGTAGATAATACTATAATTTAATGCCGCTTGCAAAGGTATAGCTTTTTTTCGAATTACGGGGTCTAAATCACGCCTTTATGTATTAACGTCCCTTAAATTAGCACTCCGCATGCACACTTCCCCAACCGCTCCACCAAGGCAATTCCTGCATTCCACGACAATTTACCGACAGTCCCACTTCATTCAACAGTCACTCAATAATCATGCCGAACAAACAGCATATGAGTTTAAGGCAAACACGAGGCAAGTTTAATACAAACGCGAGAGAAGTTTAAGGCAAACACAGACCCAGCTGATGACTGATACCAGAAAGATTGCTCTGAAAGAAAGAAACGTCCCCTAAGAAAACAGGAATCAAGATACACAACCACAAGGAATTACATGCAACAAACCGAAACGTAAGACCAAGCACCGAACAGAAGGTCATACCCCGAACGAAGAAAAGGACAGGAAGCAACGAAAAACTTCTCCGGCGGAAAGAAAAAGCAGATAAAATCTAAAAAGTTGTAAAAACATTCGCCCGATATGGAATAAAAGAGCTAAATTTGTAGGAAAATAGATGAATTATATAATGAAAAGAGCCCTATCTTGTTTCCTAATCACCTTTGCTGTCACTGTGATGGCTCAAGGACCTTGGAAACTTAAACTTAACTGTCCCACAGAAAAGATTAATCTTAAGATAGACCTCTATGAGGAATCCATTCCCGTTCCCACCATGGAGGACTTCGGCCCCATGAATGGATACATGGACGGAAACATCTATGGAGTATGGACTGTCACTTCATTTGACATCAAGGACGACAAGACAGCAATCCTGAACCTCTCCAACGACTTAGGAAGTGAGACTCAGTCCACTCAACTCACACAGTTAACCGACACCACATGGTCACTCAAACTGTTGGGAAGACCCGTGATGAAGAGAGCAGTTGGGAGAAAACTCGTAAAGATTCCCACCGAACTGATTATGAAACAAGCCAAATAACCACACAGACACAAGATGAAAGAAAAGAAAAAAGCCTGCGTCAAATGGCTCCCCATCACGGGAGCGCTTCTTGCAGGTGCAGCCATAGCCTTGATTGGCAACCACTATTACGAATGGAGTTCTACCGACGAAGCCTGTATGGCCTGCCATTTCCACCCCGAAGCAACAGACAGTTGGAAACAAGCCGTGCACTACAACAATCGCAGCGGAGTGAAAACGGGATGTGCTGAATGCCATCTCCCACCCAAAGGCACCATGCAGCACTTCACAGCCAAAGCAAGAACAGGACTGAAGGATGTATGGTCGGCTCTGACAAAGAACAAGGAAGATATAGACTTTGAAAGCAAGAGAGAACTGGAATACGCCCAAACCATCGTATTCAACGAATCCTGCAAACGATGCCACGTCAACCTGTTTCCACAAGGATTGTCCGATGATGGAGTTTCAGCTCATCTCTATTACGAGGACAACGAAGAGAAACTGGGACTGCAATGCATAAGTTGCCATCTGGATGCCGGCCATTCCATGCCCGGATACAAGCATGCCAAGATGGACAAGGCACCTGTGGACACCACATCTGCCACTTACACAGAAGCCACGCCAATCACCAAGTTTGAGCATTTTACCGAGCAAGTGCCCACCACAGCCATCACCATCAACATGAAAGCCATCCCCGGAGGCACATTCCTCATGGGCAGTCAGGAGAGCGATTCCTTCAGCCAACCCGACGAATATCCCCAGCACAAGGTGACGGTATCTGCCTTTTATATGGCCGAGACCGAGATAACATGGGATCAGTATTGGGCTTTCTATGCTCAGACCATGTCAGAAGGACGCACCCCTCCCTCGAAGATTTATGCCAACAACAGTCGTCCGGATGTGGATGCCGTATCAGGTCCCACACCTCCTTTCGGCATGCCGGATCAAGGATGGGGCATGGGCAGCCGTCCGGCTATCACCATGACACACTATGCAGCAGAGACATTCTGCCAATGGCTTTCGCTCAAGACCGGCAAGAAATACCGTCTGCCCACCGAAGCAGAATGGGAATACGCAGCACGAGGCGGAACGGATAGTCCTTACTTCTTTGAGGGCAAACCCTCCTCGTTCTCCAACACAGGTTTCTGGCGTCGCTTCATAAGTGCAGACACCACAGGCATCAACGGATACGTCATCTACGCTAACAACAGCAAAAACCGCACACAGGAACCCGCACGCGTGAAAGCAAATCCATTCGGACTGAAGAATATGCTCGGCAACGTACTTGAGTATTGCTCCGACTGGTACGCAGAAGATGCCTATAGCCAGTTGCCAACAGAAGCAAAGGATCCCAAAGGCCCTGCATCCGGTACGGAATACGTAGTGCGCGGAGGCTATTATGCCGACGACGCAGCCAACGTAAGATGTGCCTCACGTGCACATACCGAATATGACAAATGGCTCAAGACAGACCCTCAAAACCCCAAGAGCATATGGTGGTTCTCCGATATGAAAGGTATCGGATTCCGCATAGTGTGTGAAGTTCCCGAGGGAATTAATACTAAATAATAAGGAATATATAATTACCTTTCAAACAAAACCAAACAATGAAAGAGAAAGATTTAAGCAGAAGGAAATTCCTGACAAGCTCTGCCATCATCGGAGCAGCAGGAATGGTGGCACCTGCCATCCTGGCAAGTTGCAGCAATGGTTCTAAGAACGCAGGACTGACTCCTCTCAAGAAAGAAGGAGAATATTACGTACCTGAGATGCCTGACAAGGCTATTGACGGAAAAGAACTCAAAGTGGGTGTAATAGGATGCGGCGGACGCGGCTCTGGTGCCGTATTCAACCTGTTGGATGCTGCCAATGGCATTACCGTAACAGCCCTGGGAGATGTCTTCGCAGACAGACTTGAGGACCTGCGCAACCGTCTGAAGAACGACAGACAGCAGGAAGTACCCGACGAGGCTTGCTTCATCGGTTTTGATGCCTATCAGAAGGTTATCGATTCTGGCGTGGATATGGTCATCATCGCCACCCCACCAGCCTTCCGCCCCATGCAGTTCCAGTATGCAACCGAGAAAGGCGTACACTCATTCCTTGAGAAACCTATTGCCGTTGACCCCAAGGGATACCGCACCATCATGGCTGCAGCAAAGCAGGCGCAAGCCAAGGGGCTGAGCGTGGTAACCGGTACACAGCGTCATCACGAGCGTCGTTACGTAGAAGCCAACAAGCAGATTCAGGCTGGTCTCATCGGAGAAGTGACAGGCGGAAACGTATATTGGAATCAAGGCATGCTCTGGTACAGAGAACGCGAGGCAGGATGGACCGATATGGAATGGAACATCCGCGACTGGGTCAACTGGACATGGCTTAGCGGTGATCATATCGTGGAGCAACACGTGCACAATATCGACGTATTCCTGTGGATGAGCGGACTGAAGCCCGTGACTGCCACATCATTCGGCGCACGCCACCGCAGAGTGACAGGCGACCAGTATGACATGTTCAGCACAGACTTTGTGATGGAGAACGGAATTCACATGCACAGTATGTGTCGCCAGATAGACGGATGCAGCAACAAGGTAAGCGAGTTTATCCAAGGCACCAAGGGTTCATGGAATAGCGAGACCAACGAGATCAAAGACCTTGAGGGCAACGTAATATGGAAGTACGACGACGAGGCAGCAAACCAGGAATTCAAGCAGCACGATCCCTATGTACTGGAGCATGTTGACTGGGTGAACCACATCCGCAAGGGCACAGCTCACGAGGAGGCAAGCGAATGCGCCACATCCTGCATGGCAGCCATCATGGCACGTGAGGCAGCCTATACCGGAGCCACCACCACTTGGGACGAGATGACCCAGTCTCCCATGGATCTCATGCCTGAGAAACTGGAGCTCGGTCCTCTGGATCTGGCCTCATATACCGTAAAGAAGCCCGGACAGTAAACCCAACCCAATAATCAAAACTTCATGACATGAAAAGGAGAAATTTCATCATCGGTTCGCTTTCGGGCTTAGCTGCGGCATCCGTAGCCTCCACCCCGGTCCTCTCATCTTGCTGCTCAGCACGCAAAGAGAAGAAGTTCGATACACCTCTCAACCTTTGCCTGCAGGAGGGAGTCGCTCTGGGTGATTCGCTCGAGGAGAAACTCGACTTCATGGAAGCTCATGGAGTGACAGGACTGGAGGTAGGCGGAGGCAACCTGAAAGGACGTGTTGAGGAAATCAACAAGGCTCTTCAAGGCCGTAACATCAAGGCCAGCGCCATCTGTGCAGGTTTCAGCGGATTCATTCTGGCTGAAGATGAGCAGAAACAACAGTTTGATACCACCATGCGTGAAATCGTAGAAGCAGCCGGACAGATTGGTTCCTGTGGCGTGATTATGGTTCCTGCTTTCAATGGGCAGAATCCATGCAAGCCTCACACCATGGACACACGCAACTACCTTTGCGAACAACTCCATGAATTGGGCGAGTTTGCCCTGAAGTGCGGCACAACGGTTATCTTGGAACCCCTCAACAGAAGAGAGTGTTTCTACCTGCGACTGGTATCTGATGCAGCTGCTATCTGCCGCGATTCTGACAGCGAGGGCGTAAAGTGCATGGGAGACTTCTGGCACATGCAGGAAGAAACCTCCGACTATGCTGCCTTCATGTCTGCCGGAACCAAGTACCTCCGTCATGTTCATATTGCCAGCCGCGGACGCAGACTCATGCCCGGAGAGGATGGCGAAAAAGATGATTATCGCGATGGTATGAGAGCCTTGAAGGAAATGGGCTATCAGGGACACATCTCCTTTGAATGTGGATGCGAAGGCGATAGAGCAACAGTTCTGCCTGCTGCCTTAGACCTGCTTCGCAAACAATGGGAGGAAGCCTGATAGAACTATCATCTGTTTGCACATATCTCTAAAACAGATATTACA
>JBJFDX010000275.1:0-1805 GCA_051890235.1 Bacteroidaceae bacterium
ACGTCGAGGATGGCGATCCTGTGATGACCCTCATGAGCATGAAGATGCTTGAGGAGAAACTTCCCTTCCCCCGCTTCATGCGCATACATCGTTCTTATCTGGTGCAGATGAGCAAGGTGGCGAGCATCAACAAGGCAGTCCTGACCATAGACCATGAGCAGTTGCCTATCGGTGATGTTTACAAGGACGAACTGCAGAGGTATGTCAGCACCCACATCGTATGACCTCAAAAGGTAAAAAAGTAAAAAGTAAAAAGGTGAACTCATTGAAAATACAAATATCTGAAAATATGAAAAAGGTTTTATTAGTGCTCTTCGCGATGCTCTCTCTGGCAGCAGGAGCCAAGTCAAGTGTTGATTCCAAGTATCTGGCAGGCGGTGTGCCCGAAGAGAATGGTATGGTCATCTTCCGCAAGTCTTTTCGTGTACCGGGCAAGAGTCAGCAGGAGTTGCTCACCCGCATTCGCTCATTCATCTCTGATGACTTGCTCGGCAAGGGTATTGAAGGCCTTCGTAATCGTATGCTCTCCGAAGGACACGATGATGCACTTGTGGTGGCACGTGTGGAGGAGTATATGGTCTTCAAGAACAAGCCTCTCTATCTCGACCGCACTCGTTTTCGCTATCAGGTATCTGCCCGTGTAACCGGTGACCGCGTGGATATGGAAATCTCTCAGATATCCTATTATTATGGTGAGCAGACCGATGGTACCAAGGGCGAGACTTACAAGGCCGAGGAGTGGATTGCCGATCAGGCTGCTCTGGCCAAGGGTGGTAAGAAACTCTATCCGCGCAGCGGCAAGTTCCGCATCAAGACCATCGACCGTGCCGAGGAGATTTTTGCTTTGGCTATCGATAAGTTTGAGGAGAAGCGCACCGTGGAGGTTCGCTCAGGTGTGGTGGTCACAGAGTAAACCGCTTCTATAACATTCAGTTGACAGAGTCTTATGGCACAATCAGAATTGGAACTGGAAAGGCAGAAGGAGCTGGAACGTATCCGCAGCAAGCGTCGCAGACATACAGACCATCAGCGTCTGCGTCAGGTTCTCAATACAGTATTCCTGCTTCTGGCCGTCATTGGTCTTGTGCTCTATTTTTCTTCCGATAACTATCATTTGGCAGCCCTGGCTATCATCGGCCTGGGCATGCTTTTCAAAGTTGGCGAGTTCTTTATTCGCTTTTTCTTGTAGAATGCAGATGATGATGATCTTTCGGCGCATGCTCCTCGCTCTCTGTTGCATGATGATGCTCATGCCGGAGGTACATGCTCAGACCGCTCTGAGAAAACCGCGGGGAACACGCCCATCCAGTAGTGTACGTAATCCCGATGGTGAACAGTTGCAGAATGATGATGCCAACCGAACCACTTGGGGACGTGACACCACCAAGCACAAGAAGTCAAAACCTATTCCCATCGGTTTGCATCAGTGGCGTGTGGACCGCAGGCTGGGCAACGTGATTCCTGCCGAGAACAATGATACGGTGGTGCACAACTTTCAGAACTTCAACAATACGGAGGGCTACACAGGCAGATACAACTTCCTGGGCAATGTGGGTTCTCCGCGCTTGAGTCGTATCTTCCTCGATAGGGAAAGCTCTGATGATTTCTTGTTCCTTCAGCCTTACAGCTTCTTCCGTACGGCGCTCAGCGACTTTCGGTTTACCAATACCAAGAGTCCTGTCACCAATCTGGCTTATCATAAGTGTGGTAACAGCCAGAACGGAGAGGATAGTGTGAGGGCCTACTTTGCGTCGAATATCAACAAGTTCTCGGGCTTGGGCTTCAAGCTTGATTACATCTACGGA
>JBJFDX010000276.1:0-1804 GCA_051890235.1 Bacteroidaceae bacterium
ACCCTTAAGGGTAGCACGTGTCGGTAACAGAACAAAAGTGAATTTCATACAAAACAGAATTATGACACTTTCAACATCAGACTTGGCACAACTGAGTGCCAAAGGTATTTCGCAGGAACAGGTTGAATCGCAACTGGAATCCTTTCGCCAAGGTTTCCCGTATCTGAAACTGCAGGCAGCCGCTTCCGTACCCGAGGATATCCTCGTGCTCACCCCCGAGAGCCAGGAACTCTATGTGCAGAAGTGGGATGAGTACAAGGCCGAGGGCCATAAGGTAACCAAGTTTGTGCCTGCAAGTGGGGCAGCCAGCCGCATGTTCAAGGACCTGTTCGCCTTTCTCGAGAGTGACAGACAGGAGCCCGAGACAGAGGCTGAGAAGACATTCTTTGACAATCTGAGCAAGTTCGCCTTTTATGATGCGCTCAACGATGCCTGCATCCTGCTCTATGGCATAGGTGCCGAAGCCCTGGTGGAGGAGCATCGTTGCCATGAAGTGGTGGAGGCTTTGCTTGGAGATGACGGGCTGGGATATGGCAGCCTGCCCAAGGGTTTGCTTCAATTCCATTCTTATGCCGATTGTGCCCGCACGCCTTTGGAGGAACATCTCACCGAAGCAGCCTTGTATGCCAGCAGCCAGGGGGAGGCTTACGTTCACTTTACCGTCAGTTCGGAGCACAGGGAACTCTTTGAGGAACTCCTTCAGAGGGTTCTTCCCGAGTATGAGGAGCGCCATCATATCACCTATCATGTGTCTCTGAGCGAGCAACTTCCCTCCACGGATACGATTGCTGCCAACGAAGATGGAACTCCCTTCCGCACAAGTGACGGCAAACTCCTGTTCCGCCCTGGAGGACATGGCGCCTTGATTCGTAATCTGGATGCCTTGGATAGCGATGTGGTATTCATCAAGAACATTGATAATGTGGTGCCCGACGCGCTCAAGGCTGATACAGTCATGTGGAAACAGGTCCTTGCCGGAGTGCTCGTGAGCGTGCAAATGCAAACGTTCCGCTACCTGCGCCTGCTGGAAAGCGGCAATTACAGTCATGCCGATTTGGAGGAGATGATTCGGTTCGTGCGCCATACCCTTCATACCGACATGCCAGGACTGAAGCATATGGAGGATACAGAACTGAGTCTTTGGCTTCGTTCTCGACTCAATCGCCCCATAAGAGTGTGCGGAATGGTACGCAACGTGGGTGAGCCGGGCGGAGGTCCTTTCCTTGCCTTCAATCCCGACGGAAGCGTATCCCTGCAGATTCTGGAGAGCAGTCAGATAGATCCCAACAACGAGGAGGCGCAAGCCATGTTCCAGAAAGGCACACATTTCAATCCCGTTGACCTGGTTTGTTCCACCAAGGATGCCGATGGCAAGCCCTATTCACTACCCGATTACGTGGATCCTGCCACAGGATTCATCTCCCACAAGAGCAAGGACGGGCGTCCTCTGCTGGCTCTGGAACTTCCTGGATTGTGGAATGGAGCCATGAGCAACTGGAGTACCATCATGGTGGAGGTTCCCCTTTCCACCTTCAATCCCGTAAAGACGGTCAATGACCTGCTCCGTCTTCAGCATCAAGATTGAGCACAATTTCACCTCTATAATTGTGTTTCTGCTTTACTCATTTATAAACGTGTGAGTAGAGTTTTTATCGGATGGACTATCGGGAATTATCCTTGGTAGTCCATCTTTTTCCATTAGTCTTGCCGTTCTTCATCTGAAGCCATTCCTCTTTGGCTTAAACTCGGTTTCTGTTTCTGTCAAACTCATCCTGTGTTTGCGTTAAACGCTTTTTATTCTCCA
>JBJFDX010000277.1:0-1802 GCA_051890235.1 Bacteroidaceae bacterium
GTTGGTATTAGCGAGCGAGATTATGGCTATTCTCGTCTGCTACCATCTCGGTTCATTTGCCAATTTCAAGCACTACTACCTCTTCTATGTGAAACAACATCTCGCTAACTATTTCCCAGACGCAGTTTCGTACAACTGGTATGTGGGACTATCTGTCCGATATATGTAAAGAAAAAGGAATAACTTCCATTTCCTTCCATGATTTTCTGCAGAACCCTCAAACCCCTGACAGAAATGCCCTTTTTCCCTCAAACGTTTGCATCCTCGGTCGCAAACGTTTGCGAGGGCGGTTTCAAACGTTTGCAGGAAGGGTTGCAAACGTTTGCGTCTCCCGGCGCAAACGATATAGTTTTTTCGGGCAAACTTTGGCATGCCGCAAATCAGTCGGTATTCCTGATATATTGTATATTATTTTTATTTTTGTGTGGAGCCCTCCTGGGAAGATTCTGTCTTCGGTTCAAGTAATGAACCAAGTATCTCCTGCAGTTGAGTTTTTCTGTAACCATACGTCTGGCGGGAGGATTCGGCAATATTCCTAATCTGTGTGCCTTTCAACCCCATCTTTATCAGCCAATGAAGTAGTACTGCGCTGAAAAACCTGTTTTTGGCGTGTCTTTCTCAGATACACCTATTCAATAGAAACTATTGGGGAAAAACTATCTTTCTTCTAATCCGATTCGTCACACAGATTATTTCATTCCACCACGCGCTTCTTTCCTCCTATTATATATATCCCGCGCGAGGGCTTTCCCTGTATCTTACGTCCCTGCAGGTCATAGACGGAGGTATCATCTGCTCTGTTGACTTGGGGGCTTTGGATACGTGATGCCAGTCCACCTTCAGGAGTTGACCACAGATCATAGAGCACCTCACCGTCACGCTCGAAGTGGACGAGGATACTGCGATGACTGCCTTTCTCCTTTGGATCTTCTGCAAGAGAACCTTGAGGACGGACAGGACCGAAGAGGCAATAGTTCGCGTCCCAGCTTGTCACGCCAATACCCCGTATGAGTTTTGTGTTTATCTGTTTCCTCTCCTTTATGGTACCTCCATAATAGGTGATAATGGAATCTACATCTATATATTCCATTGACTGTGCCGTCCCAAAAGTTCCATGCTCTATTTCCTGTATGGTTCCAAAGGTATACAGATTCACGGGGAAACAGGTGCATGCTGCACCATACACATCATCAAAGTCAAGTGTCTTGCCTATCTGCCAGTCAAAATCATAGAGTCGAGCAGGGTATTGGAAGCAAAGATGACTTGCCCCATCGTATTCCTCCTTATAGGTATTTGTTACAGACAGTATACCCGACTGAACATCCTGTGTAATCACGAACCTTATGGAGTCCGACTGTCCCTCTTTGTGCAGCCATACATATCTGAATGTCATTCCGCGGCCAAAGTCTACGGTGCTGTCTCCCTGCACGTAATACTCCACCATGTCATAATTGGGATTATAGCCCTTTCCGTTGCTCTGGCTTACTTCTGTAAACCATGAGTCATACTTCAGCGTGTCCAGCCTAAGCTCTATCCAGCGTGTTCCTTCGGTGAAGTAGTTCTGAGCCGAGGCGATGTTTGTCAGGCACCAGGTGATGACAATACAAATATACAATACCTTCTTTCTCATAATGCCCTTATTTAGATGTATTTTTGTTCTTAATTGCAAAGGTAGCTCCTTTTTCTATTATCGTATTCCCTTTTATCTCAAATGACTTAGGGCTTTTTGAGTGTGCTGTTGATTCATTATTCCTCTATCCACGCCATGAACATCCGTTGCCGGTTCCTGCTAACGAATATGG
>JBJFDX010000278.1:0-6466 GCA_051890235.1 Bacteroidaceae bacterium
AATTTGGTTGACAAACCCTCGGATGGAGTTTCGTGCAAGCTCATGTGGCCGTTGCGGTTCCTGTTTCGGACGGGACGGATGTAACGGTTTTTTTTGTGGATTCAGACGGATTTTTCTTTTAACACGGATTTTGACGGATTGGACGGATTGAACGGATAGCGCTCTTGTGGTCGAACCGGTCCTCTGGCGTACTGCCCTCCAGGCAGCGGAGTGCCCCGTCCTCACCACGCTCCGAAATCCGTAATCCGTGTTTTGAAAGATAAAAAAAGAAAAAATGGAGGGCGACTCAATGCCGCTCCAGGGTGAGGCTGCGGGTGATGCAGCTGGGGAGTTCCTCGGGATAGTGTGTCACCATCACGAGGGTCTTGTGCGGACGCCGGCAAAAAGCTTCTATGATGTCACGCACGAGCGCGCGTCGGGCCTCATCCAGTCCATGGAGCGGTTCGTCCAGGATGAGCAGCTCGGGGTCTTTCACAAAGGCTCTTGCCAGCAGACAGAGTCTCTGCTCTCCGCTGCTGAGTTTGAGAAAAGAGGTGTTCTCCAGTTGCCCGATACCGAAGACACGCATCCATCCCCGGCATACCTCCAGCTGATGTTCCTGCGGACGGGTGTAGAGCCCCACCGTGTCATGCAGTCCGCTGGCCACGATGCTGATGGCACGCATGTCACGCATGTAGGCCCGGTGCATCTCGGGACTCACATATCCGATGTGGCGCTTGATTTGCCAGATGCTCTCTCCGCTTCCCCTGCGATGGCCGAAGAGCGAGATGGGGCAGGCATAGCCCTGGGGATTGTCGGCACAGACCAGGCTGAGCAGGGTGCTCTTGCCCGAACCGTTGGCTCCTCTGAGAGCCCATCGCTCACCCTCTCTCACGGTCCAGTCGAGATGCTCCAGTATGGTGCGCTCGCCATAGCGTATGCTCACTCCCTCAAACTTCAGTATCTCTCCTCCCTGCTTGGGATAGAACTCCTCGGTGTGGAGCTCTCTCTGGGGCAACTGCTCTATCCATTGTGCAAGCTCGCGGGGCAGGGCAGAGGGCTTAGGATGAACGCTCTGACGGAGATACTCCTCACGCGTCAGTTTGGGCAGCACGCGGCATCCGGCCACAGGCACTACGTGGGTGATGAAATCGGGGATGTCCACATCGCGGCTCACGATGAGCACCACCTGCAGGTGGAATTGTGTGATGAGCGTGCCCAGCAATTCACGCAACTGACAGCGCGTGGCGGCATCCAGTCCCACAAAGGGGTTGTCCATGAGCAGCATGCGGGGTGCGCTGCCCAGGGCCTTTGCCAACTGAAACTTGCGTAGCTCTCCGCTACTGAGCGAGATGATGTATTTTCCCCAGAGCTGGCGCAGATGGAAGATGCTGATGAGCTGCTCCCTCTTGGCCTTCATGAGTTCCCTCTCGGCCTGCAGCTGATGGTCGGTGAGACCGTATCCCACACTCTGATCGGCCTTGCTGAAAGCCTCCTCCAGAAGCTGTCCCATGGTGGGCATATCCTCCGATATGTCATGCTGGTTCCACCGCTGCTGATAATAATAGGTGGCATCCTGGTCGCCATAGGAATCGCGAAAGGCGATGTACTTCATGTTCTCGCTCACCAGGCGGAGTGGACTGGGACTGAAGTCATATCTGATGCCCTCGCCCAGCAGAGGGTAATGTCCTGTGAGAATCTCCACCAGTCGGCTCTTTCCGACTCCGTTCTGGCCCACGATGGCAATCTGCTCACCCTGCAGGATGTCCAGGTTGACCGGTTCGGCCATGCGCCATTGCGGATGCCGGGTCACTCCCTGTGTGACCTCTATCACTTTCTTTTTATCTGTAGTCATATTAGTATATATGTGCGGCTCAGAGGGCTGTGTGAAACAGGGCTCATCGTCCCTTCACCCTGGACGCATTCTTCTGAGCAAAATCCTTCCAGCTGCTGTATTTTCGTGCTCCGCTCTCCGGTTTGCCCAACTGCAGATGATGACAGTAAGCAGCCGCCAGAGCATCCGTGGCATCCAGGAAGTGCCCCATCTCCTGCTCATCGAGATGCAGGATGCGCCTGAGCATACCAGCCACCTGCTCCTTGCTGGCATTGCCGTTGCCTGTGATGGCCATCTTGATCTTGGTGGGTGCATACTCGGTGATATCCACCTGCCGGCTGATGGCTGCCGCTATGGCCACGCCCTGTGCCCGTCCCAGCTTGAGCATGCTCTGCACGTTCTTGCCGAAGAAAGGCGCCTCGATGGCCATGCAGTCGGGATGATAGGATGTGATGATGCCCGTGACGCGCTCAAAGACGTGCCCCAGCTTGGCATAGGCATCACTTGTCTTGCGCAGGTCTATCACGCCGATTGCCAGCACCTTGGCCTGGCGCCCTGCCACCTGCAGCACGCTGTAACCCATGATATTCGTACCGGGGTCGATGCCCAGTATCACATGGCCTTGGTCCTTGGGCTCAGTCATTCAATAACCTCCATCAGAGTGGTAAATCCCACCACCCTCTGTGCAAAGATGCGGTTCATCTGGTCCTGCAGATCCTTACCCTGCCGTAGATACCACTTGTGAAGCACCTCGGAATCATCTACCGTGAACTGCAGACTGAAGCTGTAGCCCTCGTCATTATCATCATGCCTGAGAATGCGTGCCAGGCGGCCCTCACGCAGGGCTCCGTCGGCATGAATGGAGGGTATCATCTGCTCACGTGCAAAAGCCAGAAAGCAGGCCAGGTCTTCGGCCGACACGGCATAGGTGGTGTTGAATATCAGCATCTGTCAGTAAATTATAATAACATGTTCAAATGGAAAAGGAAGAAAATGCACATCCGCAGGCATCATCTCCCCATCCGGGCCACAAAATTACTAAAAAACCTGCACAGGACCTGCCTGTATTCAAGACGAAAAGCAAAACAGAGGTGTACAAACGCCGGAGAGACCCCAGCCAAGCATGTCCCAGGCTCGTGCATGGCAGCCTGTTAAAAATGGTTCCTACCCATGGCGGTCAGAAGATTTATTCGTAACTTTGCCTTCAGATTAAAACCCCCTCAAAGCAACAAACTATGAAGACGATAAGAAGAACCGTTATGGTGGCTGTGATGGCCCTGGCAACCCTCAGCGTGGGCGCTCAGACTCAGAAACCCAAAGTGACCACCACCGAAGTGAAGGCATCGGTGACCACTCGTGCCGAGAACTATGCCGAGATCAAGTTTGACACCCTCCGTCATGACTTCGGCAAGTTCAGCAAGGAAGACCCCATCGTGAAATGCTCGTTCGGCTTCACCAACACGGGTACCGCCCCCCTCATCATCCATCAGGCCTTTGCCACCTGCGGATGTACCGTACCCACCTGGCCCCGCAAGCCCATCAAGCCCGGTGAGCGCGGCGTGATAGAGGTGACCTACAACGGTACAGACAAGTTCCCAGGCCACTTCCAGAAGACGGTCACCATACGCACAAACGGCATTACCGAAGTGGTGCGCCTCACCATCGAGGGCCTCATGGAATAATGCCTATGACCGAGCACGAACAGGCAATCTATCAGCGATCTGCCCTCCTGCTGGGCTCCTCGTCCCTGCAGAAACTCTATGAGCAGAAGGTCATCATCTTCGGCGTAGGGGGAGTGGGAAGCTGGTGTGCCGAGAGTCTGTTGAGGTCAGGAGTACACAACCTCACTCTGGTGGACTCCGACTGCGTTTGTCTGAGTAACTGCAACCGCCAGCTGATGGCCACATCGCAGACCATCGGACAGCCCAAGGTGGAGGCCCTGAGAGACCGCCTGCTCAGTATCAACCCACAGGCTCACATACAGGCTCTGTGCCAAACCTACAGCCAAGAGACTGCTCAAGACTTTCATCTGGAGAACTTCGACTATGTGATAGATGCCATTGACTCCCTGGCCGAGAAAGCACTCCTCATCCGGCAGGTCACAGCCCTCACCAAGGCCCAAGGCAAACCGCGATTGCTGAGCAGCATGGGTGCCGCCCTGCGTGTCGACCCCACCCGGATAAGCGTGAATGAGTTTTGGAAGGTGGAAGGCGACCCCCTGGCACGTGCCTTGAGAAACAAGTTCCGACGCGAGAAGCACTTCCCCAGCTGCAAGTTTCTGTGTGTATACAGTCAGGAGCCACCACTCAGCAATCAGGGTATACCCATGCCAGAGCAGGCAAGTGAACCCAAAGCCGCCGGAGCCCAACAGGACTGGCATGACCGCAAGGTGCATACCAACGGATCCCTGTGTCCCATTACCGGCATCTTCGGTATGACCCTCTCCGGCCTCGTCCTGCAGCAAGTAAGCAGCAATCAATGATTCTCACCCTTATTCCCCCTTACTGACATGCAAGTGAGAAGCGTATGCAGAGACCACCATGGGGAGCCAGTTCAGCAGCCACCGTACCCCCATGTGCCGTAACGGAGTTCTTCACGATGGCAAGTCCAAGTCCCGTGCCACCCAACTTGCGCGAACGGCCCTTCTCCACCCGGTAGAAGCGTTCGAAGAGGTGAGGCAGATGCTCGGGTGAAACTCCCTGCCCATTATCGCTTACGGTAAACTCGTAAGCCCGACGGTCGCCATCCTCTACCTCCACACCAATGATACACAGGCGCGTGGCCCCCGTGGCATAAGCAATCACGTTGTCAATGAGATTGCGGAAGATACCATATATCAGAGTGGGATTGCCCATGATGTGCATCTCACGAGGCAGATTGAGTACCACCTCCATCCCCTTTTCCTTCAACTGCAAATCAGTATCATCCAACACGTTGCCCACAATCTTTACGACATCCACGGGCTGCTTCATCTCGGCCACCTCGATGCCACGCTCCAGGTTCTCCTGAGTCTCATCCAGCTTGGTAAGAGAAGCCATATCCTGCAGGAGTCGGCACATGCGCTGGCTCTGAGCGTAACACCTGCTGAGAAAATGCTGACGGGTGTCGGACGGCATATCCGGGTTCTCGATGATACTTTCCAGAAAACCGCGTATGCTGGCAGCAGGTGTCTTCAGTTCGTGAGCCGCATTCTGGGTGAGCTGTTTCTTGATTCTGAGTTTCTCTTCCTCGGCATGACGCAGCCTCCAGTAGAGCATGATGATGGTGTGCGAGATGTCCCCCAGTTCGTCATCAGGCAAGCGTTTCTCAAGTTCATGATCGAGTTCCTCACCTTGTTCTGCCTTCTGCGCAAACTCACGTAAGCAACTGATATGCCGTGCTATGCGTGAGGTGTGGAAGTACAGTATGATGCCCAACATGATGGTGAGCAGCAGGGCAAAGACGAGATAGGTATTGTCGGCCTGAAGCGACTTGGTGAGTTCTGCTGAATAGGGTACGGCCGAGCGTATCAGCAAACGCCCGAATGAAGTGGCCGAATAAAAATAAGTACGGTGGGTGGATGTGGACACACGCTTGATGTCATATCCGTTGCCGTTGCGCAGAGCAGTCTCCACCTCGCGCCTGTGCTGGTGATTATCCAGGCTGTGAACGTCCTCCTGCCGGCTGTCCATGAGTACCTGTCCTGTGCTGTCGATGACTGACACACGCAGTCCCTCATAATGATGCTTCGTGACATATGCCATGAATTCCCGATGATTGAGCAAACCACGCTCGCGCAGGGTATGCATCATCTCATAGTTGTACATCTGCAGGCGTGCATGCAGGATATCTATCTTGTACTCCTTCTCACGCTTATACTGATATATACTGAAGCATAAGGCGAAAAGCACGAAGATGGTGCCCACGCTGAAGAAGATGTTCTTCTGAAAACTCTTGGACTTGATCATAAGCATGTTGTGAATCAAAAGCGGCAGAGCCTTAGCCCTCAAAGGTGTAGCCGAATCCTACTCGAGTCTTGATATACTTGCCATAAGGGCCCACCTTCTTGCGCAGGCGGTTGATATTCACGTCCACGGTACGGTCCAGCACAATGGCATCCTTGGGCCAGCAGTACTCCAGCATCTCCTCACGGCTGAAGGCTTTGCCCATGTTCTTGAGCAGGAGTGAGAGCATCTCATACTCAAGCTTGGTGAGCGATACGGGCTGTCCGTCGATAGTGGCCGACTTGGCATCCCGGTTAAGGCAGAGGCCCTGAAAAGTATAACAGTCCGGCACCGGTCTCTCGGCTACCTCAATCTTGTTGCTTCGGCGTAGGACAGCCTTGATGCGAGCCTTCACTTCACGCAGGCTCAGGGGCTTCACCATATAGTCATCAGCTCCGATGTTGAGCCCCCTCACCAGGCTGTCTTCGCCCTCAAGGGCTGTGATGAAGATAATGGGAATCTGACTGGTGACGGAATTAGCCTTCATCTGCAAAGCCATCTGAAACCCCGACATCTGACCCATCATTACATCCAGAAGTATCAGATTGTAAGTCTCAAGCGGCAGGCGAAGAGCCTCTTCAGCCGAATTGGCCGTATGCACCTCATAGCCCTCGGTCTCAAGATTGTACTGAAGTATCTCACACAAGTCCTGTTCGTCATCTACTACAAG
>JBJFDX010000279.1:0-6424 GCA_051890235.1 Bacteroidaceae bacterium
GAATGATGGAGTGGTCATCATACCCACTTACAACGAAATAGAGAATATCCGAGCCATCATCAGAGCCGTCACCAGTCTGGAAAAAGGCTTTGACGTGCTTATCATCGATGACGGAAGTCCTGATGGTACAGCCGCTGCTGTAAAGGAGATGATGCAGGAGGAACTGCCTGAGAGACTGCACCTGATAGAGCGTGCTGGAAAGCTGGGGCTCGGAACAGCCTATATCTGTGGATTTGAGTGGGCCATCAAGCATGGATATGACTATATCTTTGAGATGGATGCAGACTTCAGCCACAATCCCAACGACCTGCCCCGACTGTATGCTGCCTGTCATGATGAAGGCTTTGACGTGGCCGTGGGCAGCCGATACATCACTGGAGTGAATGTGGTCAACTGGCCTATCGGCAGGGTGTTGATGAGTTACTTTGCCTCAGCATACGTGAGAACCATTCTGGGTATTGCCCTGCGTGATACCACAGCAGGATTTGTATGCTATCGGCGTCAGGTACTTGAGACCATCGACCTGAAGAATATCCGCTTCAAGGGATACGCTTTCCAGATAGAGATGAAGTACAGCGCCCTGAGACTGGGATTCAAAATCAAGGAAGTACCCGTGATATTTGTGAATCGTGAACTGGGAACAAGCAAGATGAGCGGAGGCATATTCAGTGAAGCACTCTTTGGCGTAGTCCGATTGAGATTAGGTAAAATCAAAGGAAGGAAATGATTATCAAAAATGCGACAATAGTCAATGAGGGAGAACGTTTTACGGGCTCCCTCATTGTTGAGAACGGTCTGATAAGCGATATTGTATCAGCAGATGTCACCTATGAAGATATGGAGGTTGTTGATGGTACAGGGTGCTTTCTGCTACCTGGTATAATAGATGATCACGTGCACATGCGCGAGCCCGGACTCACGCATAAGGCTGACATGGACTCTGAAACGCGCGCCGCAGTTGTGGGTGGCGTGACCACAGTGCTGGACATGCCTAACGTAAAGCCACTCACAATCACAAATGCCCTGCTGGAAGAAAGATATAGGATGGCTGCCACGAGATGTCATGTCAACTATGGATTCTTTCTGGGAGCCACAAACGACAATCTGGAGGAGATAAAGAAAGTGGATGTCCATCACGTGCCTGGAGTAAAACTCTTCATGGGAAGCAGCACGGGCAACATGCTGGTAGACAACGAAAAGGCTCTAAGAGCCATATTTGAGTACTGCCCCACCCTCATCATGACCCATTGTGAAGACACCACACGCATCAATCAGCGGATGAAAGAAATGCAGGAGGCATATGGAGAAGACCCCGAGGTGGTACATCATCCTGACATTCGCGACCGTGTAGCCTGCTATCAGAGCAGCGCTTTAGCAGTAAGACTTGCCAGGGAGACAGGCGCACGTCTGCATCTGGCTCACCTCTCTACCAAGGAGGAGTTGGACTTGCTGGACATCGAAAACAAAAACATCACGGGTGAAGCCTGCGTGGCACATCTGTTGTGGAGCAGAGAGGACTATAACACCCTGGGGGCACTCATCAAATGCAATCCTGCCATCAAGGAAAAGAGTGACCGGGAAGCCTTGCGCCAGGCAATATCAGATGGTAGGATAAGTGTGATTGGTACCGATCATGCCCCTCATCTGCTGAGTGAGAAACAAGGAGGATGCAAGAAAGCCATGAGCGGCATTCCCATGATTCAATTCAGTTTACCAACGATGCTCAAAATGGTTGATCAGCATATACTGACCATAGAGAGAATGGTGGAACTGATGTGTCACAATCCTGCATCGCTCTTCCGTATTGACAAACGAGGATATATCAGAAAAGGTTATCATGCTGACCTGGTATTGGTACGACCGGACACACCCTGGAAAGTAACAGAAGAATGTATCCAGAGCAAATGCGGCTGGAGTCCACGCCTGAATGACACATTCACATGGCATATAGAACGTACATGGGTAAACGGCAGGATGGTGTGGGATGGTAGTAACGTGCATACGGACGTCCTTGGGGAAGCCGTGAGAATCTCAGACTGATTACACGACACAATTCCTGCGGAGCGGGCTCCTCTTCAGAATCCAGAAGAAGACGCAAAACAGAATGGTTGCGTTTACTACCCAACTTACAGGATAACAACAGGAAAGGAAGGCCAAACTGCGGTTGGTGGGGAAAATCTGATATAGCCACAGCAGTCTCAGTCCACAGATAAACATCACGCAAACCAAGGTGGGCGTGAGCGAATGGCCAAGAGCGCGAAGCAGTCCGGACAGAGTCTCGTTGCAGGAATGAATAGTATAGAAGGAAAGCACAATGGCCATCCTCTGTACGGACAGACTGACCACCTGAGCATCTGAAGTGAAGAGTTGGGACAACGGGCTGGCAAGGAATACGAAAGTGAAACTGACCAGCATGGTGGCTCCTGCACCCAGAAGAACAGTATCACGGATGACCCGCCTGCATCTGCCATACAATCTGGCTCCATGATTCTGACTGAGGAAGGATGTACCTGCCTGAGCAAAAGCATTTGCCACGAAGAAGCAAAGGTAATCAAAGTTGAGAGAGATTGTATTGGCTGCTATGGCCATGGCTCCCAAGGAGTTGATTCCACTCTGGATAAGTACGTTTGAGAAGTTGAAAAGCATTCCTTGCACACCTGCCGGGATGCCAATGGCCGCCATACTCCAAAGCATTTGCCTGTGAATGCGAATCCGCCCAAGATGGAGTTGGAGCATCCCTTTCTCCTTACATAAGATACGTATCAGCATAAAAGCACTCAATACTGAAGAGACCAGAGTGGCATAGGCAACTCCCTCAACACTCATCTGAAGTCGGATAACAAAGAGCAGGTTGAGAAGCAGATTGACAATTCCACTTACTGCCATCACCAAAAGCGGCCTGCGCGTATCTCCCTTGCTGCGTAAAACAGCCGCTGAGAAATTCATCAGCATCATGAAAGGCATTCCAAGAAAATATATCCTGAAATAACGAACGGCTAAATGCATGATTTCCTGAGGCGTGTCCAACCATCTGAGTATATGCTCGGCACCTATCCAACCCACAATTGCAAGCAGTAAGCCACTCAAGACAGACAGGCCGATGGATGTATGAACAGCTTCAGACACGCGTTGTTCATCCCTTTCTCCCAACAGACGAGCTATGACCACATTGGCTCCCACACTCAAGCCCACAAAGAGGTTGATCATAAGATTGATTACAAAAGCATTGGCTCCAACAGCTGCCAAGGCTGAACTGCTGGCATAACGGCCAACAACAGCCACATCAGCAGCATTGAGCAATTGCTGGAGAAAGGCCGTACCGGCAACGGGAAGGGCAAACCAAATCATCTTGATGGCTATAGGCCCGCTGAGCATATCCAGATGTGAGGCTTCGCGTTCTGTTCTTTTTTTATCAGGCATGAGCGTTATTCCAATGAAACAATCAATCTAAAACGCGGTCTGACTCCTGGAATTAAGAGTCAGACCGCAGGTGTAAAGCAAACTAATATACGTCTGTTAAATATCCTTGTTGTCCCTTAGAACTTATAGCCTAAAGTGCAGATGATGCTCTGGCGAGTCATATTTACATCCACAGGATCGATGGATACGTTACGCAAATCGGGATTATTAATGGTGAAGTCTGTGTCACCCTGGGCAAACGAAGTATCGAAAGCATGGAAGTCAGCATTCTGATTGCGAACTTTGTAAGCCAAATCTACGTAAAAACCCTTGATGCGATAGCCAACACCTAAGGTAAGGATATTGGTATCTCCCCAGCGCATGTAATTGGTGCCGGTGGCATAGTCCATGGCTGCGCTGTTGATATTATATTGGTCGAAGCCTACGTTATCCTTATAAGAAGAAGTAATGTAGTTGTAGCCCAGACGCAAAGCCAAAGCACTTACAGGTCGGAACTCTACGCCAGCACGCAAGGTGTGCACACCCTTGAGCGTGTTCTTGGTGTGCTGATTCATAGCCTTGTCTGTTGTGTTGGCAAAGGATGTGTGATAGTCGTCCCACTCGTCATACTTGGGATAGCCCATATGCGTCTTGCTGTAATTGCCAAACTCATAATCACCGTCCCAGGCAAAGGTATTGCCCACGGTACTTCCGATGCTTGCCCTTACTTTCCAGGGCGTGCGGATGGTATACTCCAGATAACTTTCCTTCTGATTCGTACGTTCGTTTGCCACCAGATCGGTAAGGTCATAAAGCACGCTGCTCTTCATTCTATACCAGGTGGGAGTCTCCATAACCAAGCCCACTCGGAACGGGCTGTCCTCAATAGGGCGAACGATTACGCCCAACCTCACGTTGATACCATAGCCGGTAATCTTGGCATCATTATAGAGGGCATAATCACCTGTGATGGTTTCCTGATTCTCATTGATGTAACTGTTCAGTTCGGTATACTCGCTCCACGAACGATAATCCACATTATCAAAACCGATATCGAGACCCAGGTAAGCACGTTCCTTGAGATTGGCGCTGAAGTTGATATCATATCCCTGCAGGCTTCCCTCGGAATGATGAGTGTAATAACTGCGCTCACCACCATATTTATTATAGAATCCGGTTACCTCGTCAGGCTTTTCCGTATTGCCATAGATGGGGGTCAGATACTGATTATCAACGGCCATACCAGCCAGATTATACTGTGTGTCATAAGCGCTTGTAGCTAACTCAGCTATCTGGTCCATCTGACTCAAACCATTCAGACGCTGGTTGTCTGCATAATAATTGTAATTGAAATTGGCCTTCTTCTGGTAATTGAAGCCCACGTTGAAGTAAGGACATGTCAAGTTGCCGGTCTTCACGCTATATACAAAACCCATTTGATCAAAGGTTCCTGTACCACGCTTCTCGTTGTCGATACGTTCCTTGTTCCATTGACCGCCAAAGGTGAGACTCACGTCACTCTTGCGATAAAGTCCGATGCCTGCAGGGTTCCATGACATCACGCCCAAATCTGCTCCCAAAGCACCCATAGCACCACCCATACCTACATATCTGGCCGTACCTATTACATCCTGAGAGTTGTTGGTCAACTGCTCGTTGATAAACGTGTTCTGTGCTTGTGCTGCTGCAGATGCAAGAAGAAGAGCAACAACGATATTCAGTCTTTTCATTATCTTATCAGTCTGTTAAATGGATATTCTTGTGTAAATGAAATATTCAGATAGTCTGATTGTCAACGTCCGCCGCGTCCACCTCCGCTACCAGAACCTCCGCTAAAGCCGCCTCCACCGCGACTTCCACCTCCAAAGCTACCTCCGCTATAGCCTCCACCGAAACTGCCGCCTCGTGTACCACTACTCATGGAAGAACTTCTGCTGGATGAACTCTCGGTATAACTGCGGCTGGGCACATATCCTCCGCGTGTGGATGAGTTAGAAGTACCACGCTGAGTACTGCGGACGGTACTCTCGGCACGTCCACCTCGCTGAGTAACATAACTGTCTGTACCGCGTGTGCCAACAGAGCGACCTGCCGTAGAGCGCTGAGAACGAGTGCTGGCATAGGAGTCTGCGCGGCCTGTTGTACCCAAGCGAGTGCTGCCAACACGACCGGCTCTGGTGCTGGCCACATTACCACCCGTCATATATCGGCCTCCTCTTTCGCCATGATTGCGGTAAGCCAGAGTGGGTCTGTGAGGCAGATGGTCGCGATAATACCCATGATGGCCCCATCCGCAATCCCAACCCGGATGATGATGCCATCCCCATCCCCAATCAAACCAGCTGTAGAAGCCATAGTGATAATAAGGCATATACCATCCGTACCAGGGGTCATACCAGGGATCATACCATCCATAGCATACATCCCAAAGGAAAGGAGAACGCCAGGCCATGCCTCTGAAACGGTATAGGCGAGTGGAATAGTAATAATCATCGTCATAATAACCGTCTACCTCATCACGATAACGATAGTTGTTCTCGTTCTCGGCCATAACGGTCTCTGGAGTAACATCCCCATTATTGTAACGTACCACAACCTCGTTGCCTGTGCTGTCTGTAGTGGTCACATACAGAGTATCGCCTACCAAACGGGTAGAAACAGTCTCCCGATTGTTACCACGACGGTTATATTCATCCACGTCACGCAACTTGCCCGTATGGAAATCCACCTGGGTCTCCACCTTGGTTGCTTTGGGCTGTTCGGTCTTTACCGTAACACGAACCTCCTGAGTCTGTGTCTCAGTCTTTGCCTTTTTCTTGCTGGGGATGAAGTACATGTCATCATCCGTATTCTGCGCGAGAGATACTTGATAAGGAAGCACCAAAAGCGCTGAAATCAGTAATAAATACCTTTTCATAATCCTATCTTTTATGATTTCTGTGACAAAGTTACCCTCTTTCGTTGAGATGTCCAAAAGGATTTAACCTATTTAAAAGGGGAAAATTCCCTCATTAAAGTATTTTAT
>JBJFDX010000280.1:0-1789 GCA_051890235.1 Bacteroidaceae bacterium
TATGAATACATTACGCCATTTCACACGACCCGCCTTCATGGCCGGCCTATTGATGATTATTCCCGTTCTGACATCTTGCTCCTACAGAGAGGAAGAGGCCGCACAGCAGATGCTTCAGGAGGCACGCATGGCACTTAAGCATCACCAATATTCCGAAGCAAAGGACAGCATCCTATCCCTACGTAAGAAACACCCTTATGCACTTCAGGCTCGCCGACAAGGTATTCTATTATTGGACAGCATCGAGATGATGGCCGCTGCCGACAGTCTGACTAAAGCTGAGGGCGAAGAATGGGAACGGTTGAACATGAAGAAGAAATTCTTTGAACGTAAATTACAAGAAGACTTAAAGAGAGCTGCACAAGAGGAGGAATCCGAAAAGAATTAGCATGAAACATCTGACAGATGCCGATCTGGCTCATTTGCTGAATGCTCCCATCTTCCATCAGATAGGAGAAGTGGCCGACCATCTTGGCATGGAATGCTACGTAGTAGGTGGCTTCGTAAGAGATCTCTTTCTGGAAAGGCCATCCAAGGATATTGACTGTCTGGTGGTGGGATCTGGCATACAAGTAGCCGAGGAATTAGCAAAAAGACTTGGACGTGGAACACACGTCAGCATATTCCGCAACTTCGGAACAGCACAACTGAAATACAAGGGGCAGGAGATTGAATTCGTTGGAGCACGCAGAGAAAGTTACTCTCATGATAGCCGAAAGCCTATCGTTGAAGATGGTACTCTGGACGACGACCTTGACAGGCGCGATTTCACCATCAATGCGCTTGCCGTATGCCTCAACCATGACCGCTTTGGTCAACTGGTGGACAATTTCGACGGATTGCTTGACCTGGAAGATGGCATCATTGCCACACCACTCGATCCCGACGTCACATTCAGTGATGATCCCTTACGCATGATGCGCTGCATAAGATTCTCCACACAACTGAATTTTCGGATAGAAGATGAGACAGAGCAGGCACTTACACGTAATGCCGAACGCATCAAGATTATCTCTCAAGAGCGCATTATTGACGAACTGAACAAGATTATGCTCTCCCCCACACCCAGTATAGGCTTCGTAGAACTGAGCCGAAGTGGATTGTTGTCCATCATCTTCCCCGAACTGGCAGCCCTGGAAGGAGTAGAGGTGCGAAACGGACGTGCCCACAAGGACAATTTCTACCATACACTTGAGGTTCTCGATAATGTTTGTCACCACGGAGGAGAAAAAGCCACATTATGGCTCAGATGGGCTGCTCTATTGCACGATATTGGCAAACCACGCAGTAAGAAGTGGGAAAACGGAGTGGGCTGGACATTCCATAACCACAATTATATCGGACAGAAAATGGTGCCCTCAATCTTCCGACGCATGAAGTTGCCCACAGATGAGCGCATGGCCTACGTTGCCAAGTTGGTAGGACTTCATATGAGACCTATAGCCATAGCAGATGACGAGGTTACGGATTCTGCTGTTCGTAGAATACTTTTTGAGGCAGGTGAGGACATCGAGGGCCTTATGATTCTTTGCGAAGCTGATATCACAAGCCGTAACCAGCAAAAGAAGCAACGCTTTCTGGATAACTTCCAACTTGTCAGACAAAAACTGGCTGACCTTCAGGAACGTGACAACTATCGTACATGGCAAAACCCCATCACGGGCGAAGAGATTATGGAGACCTTCGGCCTCAATCCTTGTCGCGAGATAGGCATCTTGAAACAAGCTGTCAAAGACGCCATCTGGGACAGCGTAATACCTAACGACCACGATGCCGCTTACGAGTTTAT
>JBJFDX010000281.1:0-1784 GCA_051890235.1 Bacteroidaceae bacterium
TACTGTGGACATGAATGGCGCTGTGAAGGAATATGCCTATGACAGAAACGGATTCCTGAATAGAAAAGAAACGGGGGAAGGGATAGAGGAGAATGTCTATAACAAGAACGGCATTCTTCTGAGCACCACATGGACTGACCCTGGATGTCCATCCCGAACCACCCGCTACACCTACAACGCCCAATGGCGCTTAACTAAGGAAGAAGGTTCTGATTACAGCTTCATCTATGCCTATGACCAGTATGGCCGGGTTATCCAAAAGGACAAACGCATCAGAGGCGCCACAGACGAATCTATCAGTGTTCATTATACCTATGATGAAAACAGCCAACTCATTGAGAAGAAGAGCCGTTTCGGAAACATATCCTCTGCCAAAACAGAAAGGTATGGATACAGGAACGGATACATGGTAACCGATTCCCTGGGCAATGAACTGGCATGGCGCATGGAGAGCCAGGACCAATGGGGAAACCCAACAGGCATCATCGGTCCCTCAGGTGTGACCACCTTCTCGTATGATGACTACGGTCATCTTCTCTCTTTGGACAAAGACGGAGAGTACACCCTACACGAGTTATACACCTACGACATTCCAACAGGAAACATGTGCGAACGCAACAACATACCGTTTGCATATGACAACATGAACCGGCTGACAGGCTGGGGCAACCACTCGCTCTCCTATGACTCCCGTGGAAACATCACACACATGCCGCAGGTGGGTGACTACACCTACGATGGCTATAAAGTTACAGACATGACAGCCACTGCATCCGATTTCGAAATGGATGACAGCCTGCAAGTCTGTTACTACAACTCCATAGAGAGACCCCGCTGCATAGAGAACTCCCGTTACAGAGCCGAATTCACATATGATGCGGATGGGGAACGACTCACGATGAGCGTGTACGAGAAAAGGAACGGCACCTGCACACTGGCCTTCACGCGATATTATCTGGATTCCAACACCGAGGTCACGGTATATCCAGGCGGACAAAGGAGTCTCCTATATTATGCTGGTGAGGACTGCTATACGGCTCCTGCCGTACAACATCTCAACGAGGAAGGGGACAGCTGCCTATACCAGATAACCCGAGACCCGTTGGGAAGCGTGCTGGAATATGATGGCTTAGGCGAAAGACATTACCTGATACGCTATTCCCCATGGGGAGCAAGGTCACATGGCAGTGAGGATGGAACGCTATACTTGCCTGGCGAGGACTTCTCCATAGGACCATTCTGCAGATCATACACCGGGCACGAGGATCTGTGGATGTTTGGTCTCATCAACGCCAATGCACGGCTCTATGATCCTTACTCTGGCCGCTTCATCAGCCCAGACCCATTGCTCAACAGCGAAGGAGGTGCCCTACTGTACAACCCTTACGTTTATGCCAACAACAATCCTTGCCGCTACATCGACCGCAACGGAGAGTTCTGGTATATAGTGGCCGCAGCAATCTTTGCTGGAGGCTTCAATGTTTGGGCCAATTTCGATGATATCAACAATGCGGGTGACTTCTTCAAATATTTCGGTGTAGGTGCTGCTGCAGGAGCGTTAAGTGGCGTCATCGGACCTTATGCCGTAGGTGCACTGGGAATCAGCGGTACAGGCTTCCTCTCAGGAGCGGCGGCAAGTGCTGTCACAGGAGCCTTGTCGAGTCAGTTGCAAACAGGAATGAATTATGCATTCCTGGGCACACCTTATTCCTTCAATTGGCAGGACTTTATTATGCAAACAGCCCTCTCCAGCGCACTCGGTGGTTTTTCCAGTGGAATCCAAG
>JBJFDX010000282.1:0-1782 GCA_051890235.1 Bacteroidaceae bacterium
CGGATCATTGGAGAATTACACTCTCCAATACTCCGCAGAACGTAGACGAGCTGCTGAAGAATGACGAGGCTAAGACGACGCTCTCCAACTCGCTGTTCACGGTCATGCTCAACCAGTCATACGAGGACAGGGAGGAAGTGGCTGAGATATGGCAAATTACACGCACATAAGGACGCTTCCATTCATTGAAACCGATGATGGCAGCAAAAGCAAGAGCGACAAAGGCCAATCCAAGAAGATTCTGCCGGGGAGTTTCATCGTTAGGCAGGCCGAACAATGTGGGCATGGGCTTGCGACTGAAACTGCGTATCATTACAGCCCATATAGTCAGTACAAGCAAAACCACAAAGGGGATACCCATGATGTACCCAGCCTCGGATTCAAAGAAGAGATCAAGTCCCAGGTATGAATACACGGCCAAGCATGCAAGGGCAGGAACATACTGGATGGCTCGCCATCTGGATGACAATCTCATGCAATAGCCCGTAAGCCAGGAAATCAGGCCAAGCATCAAAGCCAAGCATACACTTCCCAACCAAGGATATTGATACAACTGAAGAAGCAATCGGCCTATGTATCTGAGCGGGCCAAAGGTCTGAGAAAGGACGAACTGCATAAGCCGTATGTCACTCGCCCAGAAACTGTACTCACGGCTGACATGCAGCACACTCCCATAATAAAATGTTCCCCATACCCATATTGCTATCATAAAGAGAGGCAATACGGGCAGGAGAATCCTTTTCTTCGGGCTTGGGGCAGCAGCAGGCTTTTCTGCCTGCCGCACACCCTGTTGCCGCACATTCTTTGCTTGAGATTTATTCTTACTCATTTCTTAATCAATATCCGTCTACCATTCACTATGTAGATGCCAGGATGTGCAACGCGATCATAACGTCGGCCCTGAAGATCATATACCATGGTAGAGTTGTTTCTATCACTTTCCAATATGTCGTTGATAGCAGTAGCATCCACAACGAAAGCATTATTCCACACGTAAGTAAACGGGCTGTTTTCGCCCTCGGAAGCAACAACCTCTGTACCTGCTGCGTTCAAGACATATCCGCCAGTACTGGATGAATAGGAACCTGCTGCCACAGCCATTTCCTTGGCCGACAGATTGATTTGACCCTTCACAACAACAGGCTCACCTGCCTTGGCTGTTTCAACAGACTCAACCAACTTGGTCCCATTGATAACGCCCACAAATCCTTCCCAAATATTGAAGGGCAGGTTGAGCGCCTGATACTCACTTCCGCTCTTGGTGAATGTGATGTTCTGTGCCTTGAATGCTGTGGGGATATAGAAAGGCTTATCACCATCAATCACCAATGACTGAGCATTCAGGTCTGCATCCACCACATTGGCTTGTGCCAACAGGCTGGCTGTGGGTTGTCTCTTGGCTGTTTGTCCAGCCTTGATGTAAGCAATAGAGTTGGCCGGGAGTTCTCCTATACGACTCTCTCCTGCATCACCGGTTCCATAATAATATACTGTATGAGGAGTGTCAGACCCACCATAATAAGCCGTCATCTCACCTCGGAACATGACAGGAGCATAGGGAACATACACATCATAACCATTACCCTCTGCAGCAACAATGCGGAAATTGTCGCCCAGATTGGCTGCAATATCTGAGGGAATAGTGAAACTGGTCTGGTTGGAGAGATACACCAGATTGCCATCGGAGTCGTACACCTTGAATCCTACAGCTCCCGAGCCATACACATTATATGTAGTGACGCCCTGGCTATATGTGGTGGTATAGTAATATCCACTGGTGGT
>JBJFDX010000283.1:0-1775 GCA_051890235.1 Bacteroidaceae bacterium
TAACAAGAGGGATGCTGCCGTCACGCCCTTGGTGGGAAATGCCAAATGAGACAAAAACCATGTGACTGCATGTTCAGGATTTTCTCTGCACGCAAGCCACATGGTATATTATTTCCTTATTTCGCTACATCTCTCTCCTTCTCCTTGGGTAGAAGCAGATTAAGCACAAGAGCCAGAAGGAAGATGACAGCCACACAATTGTCAGCAAAAACCGTGCGAACTAATTCTGGGAAGATACCGAACATCTCACTGGATGCGGTAAAGCCCAAACCCACGCTAAGCGAAGTGGCTACGATGACCAGATTACGCTGAGTGTTGCCACAATGGGCCACCATATTGATGCCTGCAAACAAGATACTGCCAAACATCATGATGGTACAGCCGCCCAATACAGCCTGAGGAATGGTGGTAAGTACAAATCCCACAGCAGGAAAGATACCTCCCAAAATCATGATAACAGCACCTGTGGCAATCGTGAAGCGATTAACAACACCCGACATGGTGGCCAAACCTACATTCTGACTGAAAGAGGTAATGGGGGTACAGCCAAACAAACCTGCCACCGTACTGACAAATCCATCGCAGGCAACAGACCCCTGCAACTCGCTGGGCTTCACGTCCCTACCCACGGCACTCGAGCAAAGGGCGGTAGTATCGCCTATCGTCTCGGTGGCTGAGACCAGATAAATGGCCACCACAGAAAGAATCGTTCCCAGATGAAATTCGGGCTTGAAGGGCAGAAGTTTGGGCAAGGACACGATACCCACGTCCTGCAAACCGCTGAAGTCTACCATACCCATGCAGAGGGCCAGAATATACCCTACCACCAAACCTACCAATACTGAGAGCGAACGAAGGAAACCACGAGCCAGAACCTGACAAATGAGACACACCAGCAGAGTGACACTTCCCACAATCCAATTGTTTACTGAACCAAAATCAGCTGCTCCCTGGCCACCAGCAAAGCTGTTGGCTCCGATAGGAAGCAGAGACACTCCGATAGCCGTCACCACCGTGGCTGCCACAACAGGGGAGATCAAGCGCATCCAATACTTGGCACACAAACCAAGCAGGCCTTCTACCAGACCGCCCACAATGACAGCTCCCATCAACGAACCCATACCCTGTGTAGTGGCAATGGCGATGGAGAGAGAGAGGAACGTGAAACTGATGCCCATCACCACAGGCAAGCGGGAACCTACGCGCCACAGAGGATAGAGTTGAATGAGCGTGCCAATACCGGCTATGACCATACAGTTCTGCACAAGAGCCGCCGACAACTGAGCATCCAAGCCTACCACATTGGCCAGGATAATGATGGGGGTTACGTTGCTCACAAACATGGCCAGCACGTGTTGCAGACCAAACGGAATAGCCTGCCCTACCGGCACCCGGCCATCCAGAGAATAAAGATTACTCATGGGATTGAAGTATTAGTTGATGATTGATATAGATTTTCTGCATGCCTCTCATCATCACTGAGGGCGGAAGCGGAACGACTGCGTTTCATAATCCATTCCGTCAAGGATGGCTATCGACTCCAGATGATAACCAGCCTGGCGCAGGATACTTCCACCCTTCTGCTGTCCTTTCTCGATGGCAATACCAATACCTGTTACACTGGCTCCTGCCTGCTTCACGATATCTATGAGCGAGAGCGTAGCCTGACCATCAGCCAGAAAATCATCCACAATGAGAACCTTGTCATCAGAATTCAGATAGGGGCGCGACACAAACACGTCATTCATACGTTTGTGGGTAAAGGAGTATGCATG
>JBJFDX010000284.1:0-1768 GCA_051890235.1 Bacteroidaceae bacterium
CCAAAGATGCGGCATGAAACCAAACGTAACGCTTACTCTTGTCTATCTTCTTGCGCAGAGTGATAAAGGTCTTGAAACGACCCTTAATCATGGCACGTGCCTTACGATGAAAGGGAGACACCAGCAAGATGCCCAACGTATACAGATATATGGCCAGTGTGTACATGTCAGCCCAAGGTCTCAATTGCAAAATTCATACGTGCAAGCGTCTCGGACTTACCCAAGAAGGCTGCCAGTTCATACATATCAGGCCCTTGACCTGCACCCACCAGACAGATTCTCCAGGCATTCCAGGGACGCAGCCCCGATGTCTCTGACCAAGAATCAACAGCAGCCTTCAGACCCTCTACAGAGAAGTCCTCCACTCCAGAAAGCAATTCAGCCAACTGCTTCATCTCCTGGGCTGTGGTCTCCTTCCAATTCTTACGGATAAACTTATCCTCTGCATCAAACGCCTCGGGAGCTTGGAAAAAGAAACGTGTGAGTGGCCACAGGTCGCTCACGAAACTGATGTTACGCTTATGTTTGTTACCCTGTCCATCAACATACTCTATTACCTTGAGTTTCATCATACGCACAACAGCTTCCTCCTGTTGAGACGTAGCTGTAATGCCTTGATTGCGAAGCAGAGCATCAAATGAGGGAACCCATTCGGATTCGGCCTGACGCAACATATACTGATGATTGAACCATGCTGCCTTGACATAGTCGAACTTAGCCCCGTTCTTGGAACACTTGCTGAGGTCGAACAGAGACGTCATCTCCTCAAGTGACATCAACTCCTGATCGTTGCCTGGATTCCAGCCAAGGAGAGCCAGGAAATTGACCACAGCCTGAGGCAGATATCCCTGCTCACGATAGCCACGGCTTATCTCGCCACTCTTGGAATCATGCCACTCGAGAGGGAATACGGGGAAGCCCAGTTTGTCTCCATCTCTCTTGCTCAACTTGCCATTGCCGATAGGCTTAAGCAACAAGGGTAGATGAGCAAAAGCAGGCATGGTATCCTGCCAGCCAAAGGCCTCATAAAGAAGGACATGAAGTGGTGCACTGGGCAGCCACTCCTCGCCTCGGATGACATGACTGACCTGCATAAGATGGTCATCCACGATATTAGCCAGATGATAGGTGGGCAGGTCATCGGCACTCTTATATAGCACCTTATCGTCAAGAATGCTACTGTTTACATGCACATCACCACGAATGATGTCATGAACCACTACGTCACGACCAGGTTCGATGAGAAAACGCACCACGTATTGGCTCCCGGCATCCGCCAGAGCCTTGGTCTGCTCTTCCCCGAGCGAGAGGGAGTTGCGCATCTGCATGCGAGTGGAAGCGTCATATTGGAAATTCTCCACCGAAGCACGCTTTGCCTCGAGTTCCTCTGGGGTATCAAAAGCAATATACGCCTTGCCAGCATCAAGAAGCAGACGCACATACTGGCGATAGATATCCCGACGCTCACTCTGGCGGTAAGGACCATACTCACCTCCGATGCCTACGCCCTCGTCGAAGGTAATGCCAAGCCACCGGAAAGATTCCTGAATATACTCCTCAGCCCCAGGCACAAAACGTGTGGAGTCGGTATCCTCAATTCTAAATATTAAATCACCACCATGCTGGCGTGCGAAAAGGTAATTATAAAGGGCTGTCCGAACCCCTCCAATATGCAAAGGACCTGTAGGACTGGGAGCAAAACGCACCCTGACTTTTCTATCAGACATAAGTTTGTGTCACTTGTTTCGCGCAAAATTACGTCTTTTTT
>JBJFDX010000285.1:0-1765 GCA_051890235.1 Bacteroidaceae bacterium
TGCCACCAATCCCCATTCCGTGAATACCATCTGGCGTAACGATGCAAGCCTTAGCTATCAAGGCTTGCGTAAGATTACCGATACTGCTATCACCACGGGAAACATCGGTTATGCTGTCAACTCCTTTACCCAGAAGGGACAGAAGGGCTTCAACGGAACCCTCAACTACAAGAGCAATCACTTTGGCATGCAGGAGTTCTCACTCAATGCCAATGGCAGTATGCCCAAGGACTGGTACTATAGTGCAAGCATGTACCAGGACTTCGATCCTGGAACCTTCAAGATTCGCTCCACTCCGTTCCAGGACCGCACCCAGCTCTACAAGGGCCTCCTCACCAAGCGTTACCATCAGAACAGAGGAGAGTTTACGGCCATGTACAAGTATGCCAACAGTCACAATGTGTACAACTATGCCACCCAGAGTGCCCCCTTTATCTATGTGGGTGATGGCAGTGTGAAGGAGTTTGGAAAGTTCAAACTCGGCACCACGTCCTACCTGCCCACCGACAATGAGATGACCTATCGTGATATGCGTACAGGTGAACTCTGTCAGACTACGCTCTACGATGCCTGTCTCAACAGGATGAGCGAAGTGTCGCTGATGAACAGTTACAAGTGGGACAACGGACTGTCGTGGAATGCCAGTCTGAAGTACGACCACTCCCGGGGAGCCATGGTTTACCAGACTCCCATGTCCATTATCGACCTCAACAGCACAGGCAATCAAGGAGTGTATAACTATATGTATCAGGATATCTCGGGACAGGCCCAGCCCTATGCCGGTCAGTATGTGCAGACCCGTATGTCCTGCCTCAATTCAGGTATTATCGATGAGGCCTTCTTCACTTCCGAACTCAGCAAGTCCTTCCGTAAGTCCACGCTTCGTGTGGGTCTCAACGAGTGGTTCTATCACATCGATTATGCTTCCAACACCACCATGTACGACCAGAGCGTACCCGAGGATGGTGGTTATGCCCTGCGCCTGTGGGATGCCAATCAGCGCGATGGTTACTTCTATGACTTCAACAAGAACGCTTCGGAGTATTACAAGGGTAGTGAGAACAAACTTGCCCTCTATTTTACACATGACTGGAATCCCAGCAAGAAGTGGAACCTCTACTATGGAGGTCGCCTCGAATGGCAGCACCTCAATGGTGAGAACGCCGCTGTCAAGGATGCACAAGGCAACTATGTTGGTCGTTTTGCCGATTATTATCTGGGGGCTACGGCCGCCGATGGCACGGTGATAGCGCCCACGACGCTGGGTTATGACTGGTTGAACTATGACCTCTCTCTGGCTGCTACCTATAAGATGACCAAGAACTTCGGATTCACAGGGGACTTCACCTACATCGTACAGCATCCGCGCTTCGAGGCTTTCGCTCCTGCCACCTTGCCCAATACCGATCGCATCTCTGTACCCCTCGGACGTGCAGGTATCTACTACAACAATTCTTGGGTGAGCCTTACCTCTCTGTTCTCTTATATCTCAGAAACGAACAACAACTCTACCCTCAATCTGCAGCATGGCAGTGAGATAAAGGCCGCTCCTCTGGCCTATGACATACAAACGTGGGGATGGACCACAGATGCCGTATTGCATCCTTTCAAGGGGTTCGACTTCCATTTCCTGTTCACTTATCAGAAGCCCACCTACAAGAAGTTTGAGACCTCAGTCACCTTCAACGACGGTTATGTGGGAAGCATCAATGCCACAGGCAATACGGTGGCAGAGATTCCACAAGTACTTATCGAACTTGATCCC
>JBJFDX010000286.1:0-1759 GCA_051890235.1 Bacteroidaceae bacterium
GACATACATTGGTGATTCCCAAGCATGAGGTAGATTATATCTTTGATCTGTCTGATGAAGAGTTGGCTGGCCTTCAGGTGTTTGCCAAGAAGGTAGCAGTTGCCATTCGTAAGGCAATACCTTGCGTCAAGGTTGGACAGTGTGTGCTGGGACTTGAGGTTCCCCATGCTCATATTCATCTGGTACCCATGCAGAGTGAGGCAGACATGCGTTTCACTAATCCGCATCTGCAACTTCAGCCAGAGGAGTTTGAACAGATTGCTCAGTCCATCAGGGCTCAGTTCTGAACTTCAGTTCATATACATATTATATTATATGCGCACGTGCGCGCATGAGAAAGACTTGTTGCAGGTGCGAATCATGTGGCGGATAGGGAAGTTCTGATATGCCAGGTTGATTGGTTAAAATGTCTAACAAGTTTTACTATTCGTTAAATCATGCCGGGAGAGAGGTCAAAAACTTCTCTCCCGGCTGTTTCTTTCGTTCAGAATTCATTATATTTGCATGTACAAAAACAAACAAAAGTACATACGAGATGAAAACAAGACTGATTTTACTGCAGTTTGCCCTGCTGATGTGTGTGGGTCTGCATGCTCAGAAACATGAGTTTGCCAATTGGAAAAGATACGCTGGCGACAATAAGACTGTTGGAATGCCTGCCAAGGGGGAACGTAGAGTAGTGCTCATGGGAAATAGCATTACTGACGGATGGCCCCGCACGCGTCCTCAGTTCTTCTCTGAGAACAATATTATTGGTCGTGGTATAAGTGGACAGACGTCCTATCAGTTCCTTCTGCGTTTTCGTGAAGATGTCATTAATCTGCATCCCAAAGTGGTCGTTATTAATTACGGAACAAACGATATAGCAGAGAATACGGGTCCTTATGACGAGGATCTCACTTTTGGCAATGTTTGTTCAATGGTGGAACTGGCTCGATATAACAAAATCAAGGTGGTCTTGGCAAGTTGTCTCCCTGCCGGAGGTTTCGGTTGGAGGCCAAGCATCACGGATAGCATGCAGAAGATTCGTTCTCTCAACGAGCGTGTCAAGGCATATGCAAAAGCCAATAAGATTCCCTATGTTGACTATTTCAGCGCGTTGGTCAACGAAGAGGGAACAGCTATGCGCCCTGAGTATGCTACTGACAATCCTGGCGTACATCCCAATGCCGAAGGTTATGCTGTGATGGAAGGTCTGTTGCTTCCCGTCGTGGAAAAGCTTCGTTAAGGTTTAACTAAACAAGGTATCATGGATAATCATAACTATTGCCTTATTCTGGCAGGCGGTAATGGCAGTCGCCTGTGGCCTGTGAGCCGTTCTCATAAGCCCAAGCAGTTTATGGACTTCTTTGGTTCTGGGCGTTCGCTTCTGCAACAGACATTTGATCGTGTGTCTCAGTTTATGCCTTTGGATCATATATATGTATCGACCAATGTTGATTATCTGCCTCTTGTGTATGAACAATTGCCCCAGTTGGATGATGAGCACATCCTCGAGGAACCTATTCGTAGGGGCACTTTAGCCTCTGTGGCATGGAGTACGGTGGTTGTTGCCAAGCGGGACCCTCAGGCATGTCTTTTTGTCACGCCGGCTGACCAGATAATCATCAATGAACATCTCTTCCAGCAGGATATGGAAGATGCCTTACGTTTTGCTGCGCGCAAGGAAGGGATTCTGGTAACGGGTATTGCTCCCACAAGGCCAGAGACGGGTTATGGATATATACAGGCCAATGATGACAAGGAACTGGCACCTGGT
>JBJFDX010000287.1:0-1759 GCA_051890235.1 Bacteroidaceae bacterium
GTTCCTCAGCTGTAGGCTGGATGAACATGTTTGTAACGAAGTGTGCCTGCCATGCTACCTCAACGATGAAGCGGACAGCCATGCGGGTGTCCTTGTTGGCACCGCAGAAAGCATCTACTACATAGAGGTTCTTGTTGCAGAGTTCCTTGACAGCCAAATCCTTAACGGTAGCCCAAACATCCTCGGTCATGGGGTGATTGTCATTCTTGTACTCCTCAGAGGTCCACCATACAGTGTCCTTAGAGTTCTCGTCCATCACGATGTACTTGTCCTTGGGTGAGCGTCCAGTGTAGATACCTGTCATCACATTGACAGCGTTGAGCTCTGTGTTCTGACCTACCTCGTAACCCTCAAGACCTGCCTTGGTCTCCTCGGCATACAGCACCTCATAAGAGGGGTTGTGGGCAATCACAGTGGAACCAGTGATGCCATACTTTGTCAAATCTAATGTTGCCATTGTTTATTATGTGTTAAATGGTTTGATATTCTGAATTATTTCCCAACTTGCCTGTAAGGCACGACAAAGGTACATCATTCTTTCGATGTGATAAAATTCCCTTTGTGTTTTTTCATGCTATGGACAAACGTTTTCAGTCTTTTTCACATTTTTGCGATATGGACTTTGCATTTGGAAGAATTAGTGTTAACTTTGTGTCAGTATATAACCTTATCAACAAAGACGAAAAAGATGGAAATCATAGACATGGGACTCTCATGTAGCGTGGTAAACAACTTTGTTGCCGAGCTGAGAGATGTGAATGTGCAGACCGACCGCATGCGTTTTCGCCGTAATCTGGAGCGCATAGGAGAAGCACAGGCTTACGAATTGAGCAAGAGACTGACATTCTCACAGAAATCTGTGCAGACCCCTTTGGGTGTAGCTGATGTCAATACACACGATGACGAGATAGTTGTAGCCACGGTTTTCCGTGCCGGACTACCTCAGCATCAAGGATTCCTCAATGTGTTTGACAAAGCCGAGAACGCCTTTGTGAGCGCATATCGTTATTATAAGGATAAGGAATGCCGACAGGTGGATGTACACATTGAATACATTGCGGCACCAGACCTTACTGGGAAGACACTCATGCTTGTGGATCCCATGCTGGCCACCGGCGAGAGTATGGAACTGGCCTTGAAGGCATTTGAGACGAAAGGAAAGCCTGCACGCACATTTATCGCTTGTGCCATTGCCAGTCGTCAGGGAGTGGAACACATGCAACGTCTGTATGGAGACCGAGAGGATGTGGTACTCATCTGCGCCGCCATTGACGAGGAACTCAACGAGCATTCCTATATTGTGCCTGGCCTTGGTGATGCAGGTGATCTTGCTTTCGGAGGAAAGATCTGAAACACAGAAGGAAACAGGAAAAGGCAGAAAGGACGATGGATAATCTAATCCTTTCTGCCATTTCGTTTGTCTCATGGCATCGCCCCTCTGACACGCAAGGAGGGGACAACGAAATTCATCTATTCTATTCCTTCACTATGGATTCGCACGCATTTCTTAACCCCGCAGCCTTGCTCAGATAGGCCTTGGCAACGCCAAACTTCAGGAACATGTCCAGACGAACGGGCATATGGTTGGCATCGTCAGTGATATAAAAGGTGATAATCTCTTTTTCCTTCTTTCCGTTATATTCCACGAAAGAGAATATCAGGCAACGGTAAGTGACATCTGAGTTACGTATCCGCAAATTCTTCTTTCCGCGATACACCAGAGTGACATCCTCCACCCTTCGGCCATCTGCCATGGGGT
>JBJFDX010000288.1:0-1758 GCA_051890235.1 Bacteroidaceae bacterium
GACCAAGACTTCCATCCACGGTGATGGCCTCAAACTTACAACTCTTCACACACTTGCCACAACCAATGCAACTGTTCTTGCATTCCTTGACAGCCAGAGCGCCTTTATCCTTGTTGTTGCAGAGTACCACCACCTTACGGTTCTTGGGACCCTGAGCACGAAGTTCGATGATACCACGTGGACATGCCTTCTGACAAGCACCGCAACCCGTACACTTGGTTTCGTCTACTTCGGCAATACGTGTAACAGGATTGACCTTGATGGCACCAAACAGGCAAGCATGCTGACAGTCACCTTCACCCAGACATCCATACAGACACTGAGTCTCACCCATACCAGTCATATTCTGGATACGACAGGAGTGAGCTCCATCAAACTCTACCCCATGTGGGCGTGCATCACAGGTTCCTGTGCACCTAACCACAGCAACCTTAGGTGCTGCTGCACTCACCTGGAAACCCAGGATGGTGGCCACCTGTTCCATCACTGGTTGTCCACCCACAGGACAAAGCTTGCCTTCAAGACTTCCACTGTCAGCAGCCTTGACACATGCGGCAGCAAAACCAGAACATCCAGGATATCCACACCCGCCACAGTTGGCCTGTGGTAAAACAGACGCAACCTCAGCCAATCGAGGATCCTCTTTCACAGCAAACTTGTGCGAGATTACATACAGGACCACTGCCGAGAGAAGTCCTATAGCTCCAAGCACAATTACTGCAATCATGATTTCGTTCATACGTTGATTGAAGATTTAAATGATTTGATTATTATTATTGATTATTGTTTTTGCATTGTTCACTTGTAAATGCTTGATTCTGAACCTGATCAAAGATTGGTACATCAGAATCAAAGGGAATCACCCGAAATCGGAAACTCCTGTTCAGTCGATTACGGAAAAGGAAAAGTATTCCATAATAGCAAAGCAAAAGAAGCAAGGCAAGCAAAGCTGCCACATCTTCATTCCACAGCCTACTCACAAAGAATATTGTGGCAACCATCAGAATCAAAGGTACTGCATAAGCCATCCAAACAGCCTTGAGCCCTTGCCTGACAGCTCCCTCCACCATGACAGTTTGCCCCACCTGCACAGGTATGTCACCCATGCTGGCCTCTATAACCTTCTCCTTGCTCTCGCTACTCTTGCATAACTGCTTCACTGAGCAGCCACTGCATGCTGCTTGTTGCATGATACGCACGAAGCAGGTGGCGGACACTATCTTCTCCACAACACCTTGATGGCGGATTGTTTCTTTCATTACTTTATGGCCTAAGCCTCAATAATCATGCAAAAATACAAATATTTTCGCACATAACACACAATGTTTGTGCACACTTTTCCCTACCACGTAGATTTTGCATATCAATTTTGTCTGTTCGCGGGGTATCGTATATCTTTGCAGGATATAAAAACTAAATATTTGGCAAGTTCATGATCCGATTCAAAGCGTGCTGCAAGATAAACCTGGGACTGCTGATTACCGAACGCCGTACAGACGGTTACCACAATCTGCAAACAGTATTCTATCCTATACCCTTGGCAGACGAGATCTGCATAGAAGAAGGAAAAGAAGACAAACTGACATTAACAGGTATTCCCATCGAAGGAGCCTCAGAAGACAATCTGGTGCTAAAAGCTGTCCGTATGCTTCGTTCAAAAGGCTTTAGCATTCCACCCCTGCATATCCACCTTCACAAGAACATCCCCAACGGTGCAGGATTGGGAGGTAGTAGCAGTGCTGCAGCAGGAACAGTGAG
>JBJFDX010000289.1:0-1753 GCA_051890235.1 Bacteroidaceae bacterium
GCATACGGCTTCATAGCAGCTGCTGAGAAGGCTGGACTGAAGTTGTATCTCGGCTCTTATCCAATCACTCCTGCTACCGATGTGCTCCATGAGCTTTCTAAGCACAAGTCACTCGGTGTAACAACTGTTCAGTGTGAGGATGAGATTGCAGGATGCGCATCTTCTGTAGGTGCTGCTTTTGCTGGAGCACTCGCTGTTACCTCCACCTCTGGTCCTGGCATCTGTCTGAAGTCAGAGGCAATGAACCTTGCTGTTATCATGGAGTTGCCACTTGTTGTGCTCGACGTACAGCGTGGTGGTCCTGCAACGGGTCTCCCAACAAAATCAGAGCAGACAGACCTCCTTCAGGCTCTCTTCGGACGTAACGGAGAATCCCCAATGCCTGTAATGGCAGCTGTCTCTCCTACCGACTGTTTCTATGCTGCCTATGAGGCTTCAAAGATGGCTTTGGAACACATGACACCTGTGATTCTCCTTACTGATGCTTATGTTGCAAACGGTTCTGGTGCGTTCCGTCTTCCTGATCTCAATGGCATGGCGGCTATCAATCCTCCATACGTACCAGAAGAACTGAAGGGCAGCTGGACTCCTTATATGCGTGCTGAGAATGGAAGTCGCTATTGGGCTGTTCCAGGTCGTGAGGGTTTTGAGCATATCCTTGGTGGTCTTGAGAAAGACGACAAGACGGGTGCTATCTCAACAAACCCAGAGAACCACGACCTCATGACTCGCAAGCGTCAGCAGAAGATTGACAATATTGAGGTTCCTGACCTTGAGGTAATTGGCGATGTTGACGATGCAGAACTTCTTATCGTTGGCTTCGGTGGTACTTACGGTCATCTCCGTGCTGCTATGGAAGAGATGCGCGCAAAGGGCATGAAGGTTGCTCAGACACATTTCAAGTATATCAATCCTCTTCCAAAGAACACAGCCGAGGTGCTGAAGAAGTATCCGAAGGTAGTTGTTGCAGAGCAGAATATGGGACAGCTTGCAGGATGGTTGAGAATGAAGGTCGACGGCTTTGTTCCTGCACAGTTCAATCAGGTAAAGGGTCAGCCGTTTGTTGTCAGCGAACTTGTAGCGGCATTTACTCCACTCATCACCTCTCCTTCAGAAAAGGAATAAAACAGTTCTGCTTCCTGAGTTTCCCTATCACAATTCTTCTTCTTCACGCTCCTAAAAAAAGTTTTCTGCAAAACATAAAGCATGTTGCATGAAGAAAACGTGGAAATCCAGCAGATAATCAATAACCATTAATACATATTTGAAAAATGAATACAACGAGCAATACAAATATTTCTTCCCAAGAAGTGGAGACAAAGTGGGGCGCTTCTGATTTCAAGAAAGGCCAGCCACGTTGGTGCCCAGGTTGTGGCGACCACTTCTTCCTCGCCTCACTACATAAAGCGATGGCAGAGATTGGCGTTGCGCCATGGAATACAGCGGTCATTTCTGGTATTGGCTGTTCAAGTCGTCTTCCGCACTATATGGCTACATACGGCATGAATACAATCCACGGTCGTGCGGCAGCCATTGCCACAGGCTGTAAGGTTGCAAATCCAGACCTTACCGTTTGGCAGGTTTCTGGTGATGGTGATGGACTTGCTATCGGTGGTAATCATTTCATCCATGCTAATCGCCGAAACATCAATCTAAACATGATTCTCCTCAACACCCGTATCTATGGTCTTACAAAGGGTCAGTATTCACCTACATCGCCACGTGGATTTGTCAGCAAGTCATCTCCTTACGG
>JBJFDX010000290.1:0-6274 GCA_051890235.1 Bacteroidaceae bacterium
CTTAGCGAGAGTCATTAAGCTCGCTTAATTGGCAGAGTTGCGTCTGAGGAAGACGAAGTTAAGTTTTGATAATCACATCAGGCATATCAGGATAATAAAACTATAAACAATCAATTTAATCATAGAACCATGGGATGGGCATCATTATTGAAAGCAACTCTCCGTCTTGGCGGTAGAGCAACAAAGGCGACATTCTCCACGATGGGTAGTGCCGCATTACATCCGCAACAGACGTTGAGGGGAATGGGTACGGCAGTAAAGTCCGCGACAGTCGGAGGAACACTCGGTTATATCGGTTGGGAAAAGCTCACTACCGACAAGAGTGTGGTAGGCATTGTAAGCGATGCTGTCATCGGAGAAAAGACCACAGACAAAATCGGTGATACCATATCAGACATTGGCGATGGTGTTCGTGACATAAAAGACTCTGTCAATGGACTCAGCAACGGTATCAATGGAGCCGTCAGCAGTGTTGATAGCAAATGGGAAGGAATGTCAGGTTTCCTCCGTGCCATGTTCTCAGGCCATGGAGGTGATATGATGGGGAATTTCTTCAGCAACATTGGGCGTGGAAACGTGTCTGGGCTGAGCATTGTCGGTCTTGTCGTATCTGCTTTACTTGTGTTCGGTCGTTTCGGGTGGCTTGGCAAGATAGCAGGAGCTGTACTTGGAATGATGATGATTGGAAACAATTCCAGTCTGAATCAAGTGTTTGGAGGCAGCCGGGCAGCTCATAACACTCCCTCTGAAAGCAAGCAACCAGAGGTAGAACATACCAATGGTGGTGGAAGACGCAGATAATCAAACAACATAAAAAAGTACACAATGCAATTTACACAAGAAATGATACTGCACTCCGACAGTGGCTATTGCATGCCATTCGAGGAAAGAAACGGAGAAGTGCAGATGTGCCTTGGATATGGCAAACAGAAACATCCGCAAACAGGAGAAACCTTCTTCAATCATGGAGTAGATTTCAAGGTCAACAACTACCTCCTTTCCGCTGTGGCTACCGGCAAGGTCACAGGATTGGGCAATGATGCCATTCATGGCATCTATCAGGTCACACGCTATGGTGACTACGAAGTCATCTACAGCCACCTAAGCAATGTCTTTGCCAACTATGGAAAAGAGGTCAAGGCAGGTCAAGTCATTGCCGTCAGTGGTCGCTCATTGCACATCGAGGTGAAATACAAGGGAGAGGAACTCAACCCTTTGGAGTTTCTTACGATGATTTACAGCAACCTGAAGGTCATGGAGCAGCATGGCAGACCTGGTTCCGCACCACAGTTCGTCACCTTGGACATGGATGTGCGCACCGCATATGACAAAGACCAGAAAGAGATTGAAAACCTGATGATGCGATTTTTTCCGGATTACATGACAGACATGAGTAAGGGCATTTACGTGCTACCCGAGCACACAGAGCTTGCCTTGCGCAACATTTTCACCATGTCAGCCATGAAGCATTACTTTTTCGAGACCATCCCAAGCATGGCAAACCCTCTGGGCATGGGAACAAAGAGTATTCCCATTGCAGAAAGGGTGCAGAACCTGCTCATCGGTGATTTCCTCAACTATCTTGCCTTGCGCCATCAGATATTCCTGTCAAGTATGAGTGCCGTCGAAAAAAAAAAGCCCAAGACAGAGCCATAGCGACGAGTGGTCTGGTGGATCCACTGGCAGGACTGGAGATTGACGTACAGAGTTTCGATATACCGCGACTTGTTAGTGTCTATCCCGATAAATCAGGTATCAGATGGTGGACAAAAGCATGGTTCAACAACAGTGAAGCAGGAGAAGCCGCCATTGAGATAGAGCGTGAGCTTGCCATCAAGTTCATCAATGACAACATTGAGAAAGATGCATGGCTTGAAGAGTACTTCCCCAAGCAGATGGAGGTCTATCACAACGCCATCGACCAAACCCGAGAACAAATCCTCAATCAATTAAACCTCTAACGTACCTACTATGGCAGAGTCAGAACAAGAAAAAATATTCAGAACCAAGGTAATCCCGATTATGGATAAAGTTCGGGACAGGCTTTTGAGAAATCAGGCAGACGAATTTAGGGAGCATTCCCTTTCTTTCGGCAGTCTGATGGCTGGTGCCATTGGGCCAGACGGAGGTATGGCGGCAACCCAATCCTATAATGACAGGCTACGATATACTGGAAAGTGGAACTCCAAGACCACAGAGGACTACATCGAGATGGTCAAGAAAGAGTTGAAACTCGTGGGTGTCACCGTTGATGCCACCATGGAAAAGAAGATGATAGACAAGATGATCCAGGACAAGATTCCCCGCTCATCTATTGAGTATATCATCAAGAAAGCAGCTACAAGCACCCTTTTCTATCTTCCCCAAGAGGTAGCGAAATCTCCTTTGGAGAAAAGCATGGATGCAGAAGCCGAGCGACGTTACAACCCGTCTGCATGGGAGAAGAATACAGGACGTGCCATAGGCTCTGTCAGCGACCTCCTCTGTATGGGCGGTTTTGGTGGTGGTTGGAAGACTGCTTTCACTTGGGTCGGTGGAGACCTTGCACTATCGCATTTTGCCGATAAGTATGAAGACCGTTCCGATGTACCACTTATCGTCCGTCCCGGCATGGAGGACGAATACCGTAAAGCTCAGAAAGCGGTCCAGCAACAAGAACAACAACAGGAGAAGCAGAGTTCCACAACGGAAAGCGAAGAAGTCACTGAGCAAGAAACGCCAACGGAGACACCGACATCTTCTGGCCAGACACCTGCAGAAGAGGAGACTGAAACACCAGAACAAACCAATATGGACGGTTGGCAGGGATTGCTCACATCCTTTGGGCTGAATGGCATCGGCGACATAACCCATAATCTTGGCTATGTATTGGCTATGCTTCCTGACATGCTTGTAGGCTTGTTTACTGGCAAGACGAAATCCATCAATCTGAAGGACAATATGATGCCTATTGTCTCCATTGTGGCAGGAATGTTTGTCAGGAACCCCATTCTGAAGATGGTACTCATTGGCATGGGAGGTCTTAACCTTCTCAACAAAGCCGGCCATGAAGCGATTGACAACAATAAGGTACAGTCACATCCCGAGACTGGCAACTTACAGACACATTATCGTGTCTATCCAGACGAACCTCTCAATGGACGTATCGTTAATCCCGAGATTCGTGCCAACTGCCTTGTTGCGACGATAGACCGTGTGCCCTGCACCATAGCCCTTCCTGACAAGGTCGTTGATGCCTATGCTCAGGGGGCATTACCGCTCAACACCCTCGCCAATGCTGTATTGGCAAGACATGACCAAATGCGACAGATGGCATCTGAGAACTATGAGGCAAACGAGCGACAGACCATTGTAAGACCACTTGCTCAAAGATAACAGATTAGATATGAAAAGATATTGGTACAAGTTCCGTGTCAAGTACGGCAAAGTCCTTGACACAGGAAAACAGAAGAAAGTCAGTGAAGAGTATCTTGTTGATGCGGAAAGTTTCACGGAGACGGAGAAGCGAGCTACCAAGGCTGCCACCGACCTTATTGGCACAAGAGACTTTGACATCACGGCCATCTCACGTGAGCCCATCACTGAAATCCTCAACGAAGATGAGAATGAAGACAATCACTGGTACAAGACCGTTGTATCATTGGTTAGTGAAGATGCAGAGACTGGCGTGAAGAAGTTCTCGCCGCAGACCATCTATGTCAACGCCTCTAATACCACAGAGGCAGACCGTCTGCTCAGGGAGCACATGTCAGATACCCTGTCCGACTGGGAAGTCAAGTCCATCACAGAAACGAAGGTACTTGGAGTATTAGGGTACAAAGGATAACTAAGACAACAGAATTATGACAGAAAAGAATCAACAAGAGAAGATGGCCGCAGCACGTCAGGTGGAACTTTTCACCCATGCTTTTGAGAAAGCCAAGGATAATGGAGGCGTTTGGTTGGATAACAAAGGCCGTAAGGCTCCTGGACTCTACCAGAAGCACTTGCATGTATCGCCCTTTAATGCCATCATATTGGGAATGCACGCAGACCAGCACAACTACAAAACCAACCAGTACACCCTCTTTTCTGAAGCCAAGAAACGAGGAGAGTCTGTACAGACCAAGGAAAAGGGCGTGCCATTCTTATGGTACAGTTGGAACGAGTATGTCAGCAAGAGCAATCCTGATGACAGGATTGGACGTGCCGACTACCAAGCTTTGTCAGCAGAGCAACAGTCCGATTACAAAGGCATCCGTACTCGTGAAGTACGTGCTTTGTTCAATATCGAGCAGACCACATTACCTATGGTTGACAAGACCTCCTTTGAGAAAGCGGTACAGGACTACGGACGGTTGGAAGACCGTGTCGATGTGGCAGCAGCCTCAGAAGAGATCCGTCATGGAGTTGAGGAACTGTTAGCAAACGCAGGTCAGAATATGGTTGAAATCCGTCCTGACTCGTCTGGAGTAGCACATTATGACAGCACGAAGGATGTCATTTTCTTGCCAGATGTCTCTTCCTACGAGAACTATGAGGACTATGCCCGTGATGCCGTTTCTCTCCTTGTATCTGCCACTGGCCATCAGCAACGGCTTGCCCGTGAAGGAATGTCCGTTAAGAACGGCAAGACCTCACCAGAAGATACAGAGAAGCAGGAACGCCTGATTGTGGAAGTTGCCACTGCCGTCAAGTTACAGGAATTGGGCATTGCGGCAAAACTCTCTCCCGAAAGCATGAAGATGACCGACTATTGGTCAAGGGAACTCAAAGAAAACCCTTGTCTGGTGGACATCATCGAGAGGGATGTCAACAATGCCGTTGACATGCTTCACAAGGCTGAAAGAGGGGAAAAAGTTGAACTCAACAACCAGTCCGCAAAGAAACAGATTGAAGCCATCCGCAAAATCCTTCCGAAACATTTCTACGTTGCAGACGAAATCAAGACCTTGCCCAATAGGGACACCAAGGAGTTTGTTGTAGTCAGGGACCCCGGCGGCAAGATGGCTGACGTGGTACTTCCCGAGGGAGCATCGTTAGGAGCAGACAGTGACATTCCAGGAATGAACAAAGGCCGTATTGAGCACGCTTTGCAGAAAGAAGGATTCGACACTGTCACCTTCTACAATGCCGATGGCTCTATGGGTTATCGTCCTGATGACAGTTTTTTCGATGGCAAGTCTGTTTCTGTTGCCCGACTCAACAAATGGAACTTAGACACCATCACCCTTCTCGATGTGTCGGATGCCGTCAGACGTTCTGGAGCCGTTGACTTCGAGAGGGTTCTGATGATGCGTGACGATGATGGCAAATGGGCACTCTACATGAAGCCAGAGAACGAGAAGAGTTTCTGTGTTTATCCAGACAAAACAGATGTCAATCTCTTTTTCACGACCGTAAAGCAAGGTAACGAGGAAGTGTCAGAGATGATGCGTCAAGAGATGGCTCAGAAATACTACCTTGCCACTAATGAGAAGCCCGAACAAAGGATTGACATCTTCAAGAGCGATGCTACTCCTGAAGAACTCCATCAGATTGAGAGGGTCAATATCTTCAAGACCAAGGCTACCGAAACACAGCCCAGTGTCATCCTCTGCTTGCCTACGGTAAATGGTAAAAAGCTCCAACCTCGGGAAGTCACACCTTCACAATGGCAGCGTCTATGGCTTGCTGATGACATGCAGGACTACAAGAAGCATCTTGCTGCCAGTCTCTTTGCAGACGTGCTGCGCAAGGATCGAGCAGACGCTGTCGCCGTTGGTACAGACAAGTCTGAGCAGGAAGCCCAGACTGAAAATACCGCTCAGAAGCCTACTCAGCAAGAAGAAAAGACTGAGGAAGACTCCAAGAAGGAAGAAAAGCAAGAAGAAACCAAGGAAGAAGCCACCAAAGCAGAGACCAAGGCGGTGGCTGCTGTCACCCTTACTCCTATGCTTAAACAATTCTACGACCTCAAAGCGAAGCACCCGGATGCCATTTTGCTTTTCCGCTGCGGTGATTTCTACGAGACATACTGCAATGATGCGGAAAAGGCCTCAAAGATACTTGGCATCACACTCACCAGGAGCCACCGCACCAAGGACATAGAAGGTAAGCCACTCAGTATGGCAGGTTTTCCATACCATGCTCTCGATACCTATCTCCCCAAATTGATCCGAGCTGGCGAACGTGTAGCCATCTGTGACCAGTTGGAGGCTCCCAAAAAAAATCAGGAATCCACTGAGAAACAAGTGACGGAACCCGTCAAGCAAGAAGAGAACAAGTCATCTGGGAGACACCGCTAATGTATAGA
>JBJFDX010000291.1:0-1744 GCA_051890235.1 Bacteroidaceae bacterium
AAATTTGCCATTGTAACAGTAGCTAAAGTCAACAATATCGACCAACTGGAGAAAGAACTGCTTAACGCCAATATGCACTTTGCCGAGCTCTCCTCAGGCAATACCAATCCCACGGAATTGATTGCCATGCTGATCATTCAGGGGAAGACGATTGTAGAGGGCATTGAGAACGTATTCAACAAAGTGGAAGGCTCTTGTTCGCTACTGCTGCTTACTGAGAATGGTATCATTGCAGCTCGCGACAAACTGGGCCGTACGCCAATCGTAGTAGGTCACAAAAACGATGCCTTTGCCGTAACAAGCGAATCCACAAGTTTTCCTAATCTCGACTACGAAATCCACAGTTATTTACGCCCAGGAGAGATTGCACATATTACTGCTGATGGCATCACCCAATTACGCAAGCCCAACGAGGAAATGCAAATATGTTCTTTCCTCTGGGTTTATTACGGATTCCCCACCTCGTGCTACGAAGGTCGCAACGTGGAGGAAGTACGATTCAAGAGTGGATACGAGATGGGTAAAACCGACACGCACCAGGTGGACTGTTGCTGTGGTATTCCTGATAGTGGTGTGGGTATGAGCTTAGGATATGCCGAGGGAAAAGGTGTCCCTTACCATCGTGCCATCTCAAAATACACACCGACATGGCCTCGCAGTTTTACTCCCTCCAACCAATCCATGCGCGATTTGGTGGCAAAGATGAAACTCATCCCTAATCGGGCCATGTTGCAGGATAAGAGGATCCTGTTCTGTGACGACTCCATCGTACGTGGCACCCAATTACGTGACAACGTGAAGATTCTCTTCGACTATGGTGCGAAGGAAGTACACATGCGCATCGCGTGTCCTCCATTGGTATATGGTTGCCGATATATCAACTTCACCTCCTCGAAAAGTGACATGGAACTATTGACCCGAAAAGTGATTAAGGATATCGAAGGAGACCCCAACGCAAAACTTGACCGCTATGCCACCACTAACTCACCTGAGTATTGCGCCATGGTGGAAGAAATACGTAAACGTCTGAATCTGTCCTCGCTGAAGTTCAACACCATAGAGACGCTTATCAAGGCCATCGGGCTGCCCAAGTGCAAGGTCTGCACACATTGTTTCGACGGTTCAAGTCACTTCTGACAAACCAGCAATCCGATTACGGAGATACACCAGGGACTGCTGTTCACTTTCTCGGACGCAGTCCCTCTCTTTTTCAATATTCCCTCATCCCCCTCTCACGAATTCCATAACTTTGCAGTATGATAAACCCAGAAGAAATCATCCACCGATATTGTATCGACAACAGCAAGTTGGAACAACTCCTGCTCCAACACAGCAAGGACGTGGCCAGGAAAGCGCTTCAAGTGGCCGAACTCCATCCTGAACTCAACCTTGATACCACCTTCCTGAAAGAAGCTGCCTTGCTGCATGACATCGGTATTATTATGGTTGATGCTCCAGGAATCTACTGTTATGGTGATAAGCCCTACATCTGCCACGGACTGGCAGGAGCAGAAATCCTACGGCAGGAAGGACTACCCCATCATGCCAGAGTGGCTGAGCGGCACACAGGAACAGGCATCACTCGCCAAACCATAGAACAACAAGGTCTTCCATTACCACCAGCTGACTACATACCCGAAACAATGGAAGAACAAGTCATCTGCTATGCGGACAAGTTCTTCAGCAAGAGTCATCCCGAGAACGAGAAAAGTTTTGAGGAAGCTATACATAGTTTGAGAAATTT
>JBJFDX010000292.1:0-6240 GCA_051890235.1 Bacteroidaceae bacterium
GTACAGATAATGGTGCTGCATTCAACGTGAAGGCTGGTACTGCTTATCTGGCTGTTCCCAATGCTGTGAGCGTGAAGGGCTTCCTGCTGGATGGCACACCTACAGCCATTGAGGGTGTGGAGGCAGAGCGCTCAACAGACGTCATCTACAACCTCAGCGGTCAGCGCGTACAGAAGGCACAGCGTGGCCTCTATATCGTGAACGGAAAGAAACTCATGGTTAAGTAATCAATCTATAAATAATCAGCAATTATGAAAAAGACGTATATCAATCCCGAATGTGTTGCCTACAAGGTGGATACCATATTACCCATCGCTTTGTCATCCAATTTGCATAACGAACGTCCCACAAATGATGATGACGACAATCAGTTCGTAAAGGAGGATGGTGCCTGGGATGGCCAGTGGTAAGAAACGGAGCATCTGCTGATGCATGCGGATACTGATATAGGTGAATCCCCATTGCCGCTACGGTCCTGTAGTCGCAATGGGGATTTCCTGTTTCTTGGCACTCAATATGGATCATGAGTCAAACCGTCCGCGTGACCCATTTTGGGGGATAACGTTTGCACCTGCAGACGCAAACGTTTGCAACCGCGGTTTCAAACGTTTGCAACCGCTCCCGCAAACGTTTGCGGTGAAAAGTGCCTTTTTTGGGGGTGCAGTTCTCTTTCCTTTCTGATGACCAATCCCGGACTTCTCAAAGCCTCGTGCTGAAGGTATAGCGTCCGGAACCCACATGGTGAATCACGTCTCCGCTATGGGATGGCATGACAACGGTACATTGCGTGTTGGCTGGTATGTTCACCGACAGAGTGAAGCGGTCACCCTTGCGCTTCCATTCACTCACTATACGCCCATATCTGGTGTCGTGATGAGCCTTCACCCAGGTGAGATGATGGACTGCCGTGGGTGCTATGGTGAATGTGGAAAAGCCTGGTTCGATGGCTCTGATGCCTGCCAGGAACTTATAGTAATAAGCACTCAGAAGAGCAAAAGGCAGATGGTTGCGCGATGCCTTGCCATTCCAGTTCTCCCATATCGTGGTGGAGTGGTCGTTGAGCATATAGGTGAAACCGGGATACTCGGGTTGCGTAGCCACTTGGAAGGCAACCTCAGGATTGTGTAATGGCATGTAGTTCATGATGGCAGGTGTGCCAAGAAAACCTGTGCCGATGCGATAGTCATGCGCCTTGAGGTCTGCAATCAACCCCTCGAGTACACGCTGCCTGAGATGTTCAGGTACGAGGCCATACTCGAGAGCTACAGCGCTGGCAGCCTGTCTGTAGTCGGGTGTGGGAATGGTGCCATGATAGGAGGCTGTCTCCTCGTTGAGAAACTCCCGATTGAAGCCCTCCGTGAATGTCCTTGCCTCATACAGCAAACTGTCAGCCACCCTTTCTTTTCCTGCCAGTCTGGCCAACTGTGAGGCTGCCTGCAGACAATAGGCATGAGTGGCTGAACCATAGTAAGGAGTACCTTCGGGCGGTGCCATGAGGAATTCGAGTCTGTCATAGGTGGGGGATACCCAGTCGCCCAACACATCATTGATGATGAACGGATTGCCGTTGACGGTACGTCGGGAACTGTTGTAGAGGAATCGCTTCATGCAGTCGAGATAATCTGTGGCTGGACGTCTGTCGCCATAGTGTCTGTACAGGTCGCCAGCTACGCGTATCAAAGCCGATGGCCATGTGGTGGAACTGTTGATGTCATAGTTGGTACTGGGAGCAACGGTAGGCAATGAACCATCCGGACTTTCGGAGTCTGCCAGACATCGAAGCCAGTTGGAGTAGAAGTTGGCCATGTCGAAGTTGTACATGGCTGCTTCAGCAGCAATAAAGGCGTCGGCTGTCCATCCCTGTTTCTCACGATGGGGACAATCGGTGGGTATGCTCATGTAGTTGCTCAGCATGGAGCCGATGCAGTTTTTCTGCAACTGGTTGATGTCGGGGTCACTGCACTCAAAGGTTCCTGTCTGTTGCAGGTCGGTGTGTACGGGTATGCTCTCCACTCCAAGCACCTTCACGCCCTCATCGGTGGTGATACGCACATACTGGAATCCCTTGTAGGAGAAATGACATTCGAAGGTCTCGGCATCGGCTTCGCCCTTGAGGATGTACCCGTTCTGCTGCCGAACGGGAATCTCGCTGTCATCAAACGAGTAGTGGTCTTGGGCAGACAGGATGATATCTCTGCGATATTGGGGTAGCCAGGACACCAGCAGGGTATCGTTTGCCACCTCGCAGTATTCCACCAGCACCTTTTGTCCGCTCTTTCCTCTGACCTTCACACGTGCCCATCCTGCCAGGTTCTTTCCCATGTCATAAAGGGTTTCAGTGGAACTCCGTCTGATGGTCTTTACCGGTTGCAGTCCCTCAAAGCATCGTATGGGTGGCTGGTACTGATACTGCAGTTTGGCATTCCATTCCACCTCCACGGCAGGCCTCCATGCCGAGTCGTCGTAGGCAGCCGTGCTCCATCCCTCATGCTCAAGTCTGGCATCATAGATTTCCCCCAGTCGCGTATCGTCATAGACAATCGGACCGCCAGTGGTGCGCCACGTACCATCGGTACCTATGGCAGTTACCGTACCGTCGGCATACTCAATGCGTAACAGAGCAAGAGCCTTGGGCTGACCTATCCACTCACTGGTGCACAGGTGCCAGATGTCGTTGCTCAGCGGGTTGTATTGTCCGCGACCTATCATCATGCCTATGGCGTTGTTGCCTTCTCTGAGCATCGGCAGCACGTCATAAGCCTCATAGGCTGTGTGTTTGCTGTAGTAGGTCCATCCAGGGTCGAGTACGTGATCACCTACCCGATGCCCATTGATAAAGGCTTCGTAGTATCCCAGCCCCGTGATGTAAAGCATTGCCCTCATAGGTTTTGCTTGCACCTGGAAGGTATTGCGCATGAGCGGGGAAGGGTCATAGGCAGGTGTGGTCATGGCGGCTATATCCCATATGGTCATGTTCGCACCGTTATAGAACGGCCATATCAGTTCGGCCTTCTCCTTCTCCATAGCCTTTCGTTGTGTCCATTCCGCCTTCCATTCTGCATCAGTCTTTGCTGATATCCACCGTGCCGGACTCCAGTCGGACTTGTCCAATGCTCCCATAAACCATTGGGAAATCTTGCTCCATTGGGAAACCTTGCCTTGCTCATCCCAGATTCGAACTTTCCAGTAATAGCCGTGGAAGGATTGCAGGTCCTTACCCTCATACTTCACCATGATTTCCCTGCCATCACGTCGTCCGCTATCCCACAGGTCGGGAGTGTCTGACTCCAGCAGTTTCCTGTTGCTTGCCACCATCACTTGCCAGGCAGTCTGTGAGGCATTCCGGTGGTTGCTCTTCATCATCCAGCTGAGTTGGGGATGCCGGACGTCGATGCTTTGGGGTGTTGTGAGATACTCACATTGCAGGTTGTAGGCAACAGCAGCATCTGCCGATAGGGCAGAGATGATGCCTGCCAGGATAAGGAGAATCTTTCTCATGATGTGGTATGTTTTGTTTGTCAAGCTTCCATAGAGGTAAGCGCCTTTGAAGTCAGACACGCTTCCTGGCATCTTCTCTACTTTTCCCAGTGGATTTTTATTTTGTTCAAGTCACGTGAATTGGGGGCAATGGCGAGTTCGAAGTCACCGCTTTCCCAGTCATATTTCAGATTCTTGCCATAGAACTTAAGGTCTTCGGGAGTAACAGAGAAAGACACGGTCTTCGTTTCACCGGGCTTGAAGTTCAGCTTCTGGAAACCTTTCAGTTCCAGAATGGGTCTTGACGTTGAGGCTATCAGGTCGGTAATATAGAGTTGCACAATCTCTTTTCCCTCTCGGGTTCCTGTGTTCGTGACATCTATGCTCAGCGTGATGACGTCCTTCTCTCCCTTGGCTTCTGTCTTGCTTGCACGCAGGTTGTCATACTTATAGGTGTTGTAACTCAAGCCATAACCAAAGGGGTAGAGGGGACTGTTGTCCTCCACGGGTATGTCGATGTATTTGCTGGCAAACCATTCTGGATTATACTCGCCTATGGCCCTGCCTGTATGCAGGTGGTTGTAATAGAGAGGCACCTGTCCCTTGTAACGTGGAAAGGTGATGGTAAGTTTGGCTGATGGATTCACCTTGCCTGTCAGTACGTCGGCAAGTGCATCTGCGGCTGATGTGCCTCCGTGCCAAGCCTCCACAATGGCAGGGAATGCCGCATCCTCAGCACTGAGAACCAGAGGACGTCCGTTCATGACCACCACAACCACAGGTTTTCCTGTCTCCTTCAGAGCCTTGAGCAAAGCCTTTTGGCAAGGTGGCAGTCCAATGTCAACACGTGAATTGACTTCACCTGTCCATGCCGACGGTTCACCCACACAGGCAATGATGACCTCGGCATCCTGTACAGAGGCTACGGCTTCGGCTATCATGTCGGCTGATTGCTCCGTGCCATCGGTTCCATAATGGTTACCGTAGCCTTCGGTCTCAAGGCACCCCTGTGCGTAGGTCACCTTGCAGCCATCACCTAATGCCATACGAAGTGCATCGGGTACGTTGCGGGACTTGTCGCCATTAGGACGGGCACTCCAGGTACCATAGAGTTGACTGGCTTCTTTTCCTATGGGACCCACTACGGCTACGTGCTTCAGCTGCGGGCTCAAGGGCAACAGATTCTCTGTGTTTTTCAGCAGAACAATGCTCTCACCAGCCAGTTGACGTGCTGTGGCAACGTGCTCATCACAGAGCATACATGCCTGTCTCTGGGAATCATCTTTCAGACGAAGATAGCGATAGGGGTCCTCAAAGAGTCCCAATCGATACTTTGCTTCAAGGATGCGCCGTACGGATGCGTCTATCATCTTCATCGTCACCTTCTTCTCCTTGAGCAACTTTACAAGATACATTATATATAAGCGCGAACCCATGTCCATGTCCAGTCCGGCGGTCAATGCCATGCGAGCAGCTTCTTCGGGAGTGCCAGCCCTGTGTAACACAATTTCGCCTACGCTGCCTGCATCGGATACCATGAATCCCTTGAATCCCCATTCCTTTCGGAGAACTTCATCAAGCAGGAAGCTGTTGCCCGTGGCAGGAATGCCATCTACTACATTAAATGATGACATGCCTGTGGCACAACCAGCATCTACGGCTGCCTTGTAGGGTGGCAAGTAGAAATTGTACATGTACCATCGGCTCATGTCGGCTGTATTATAGTCTCTGCCACCTTCTGCAGCACCATACAAGGCGAAATGCTTGAAACAGGCCAATAAGGTGGAGTCGCTGCCGAGATTCTTGCCCTGATATCCGCGAACCATAGCCTGAGCAATGCAACTGCCCAGATAGGGGTCCTCGCCTGCGCCTTCTGCCACTCTTCCCCATCGTGGATCACGTGCGATGTCCACCATAGGTGACCACGTCCAACTGATACCGAACGATGTGGCTTCCTTTGCTGCAATCTGAGCTGAGCGCTCGATGAGATCCATGTTCCAACTGGAGGCTGAGGCCAGAGGAATGGGGAATGTGGTGTTGAAACCATGGATGACGTCATATCCGAAAAGTATGGGGATGCCCAGACGCGATTTCTCAACCGCTATACGCTGAAGATTCATATCTGCTCCACCGCAGGAACTGATAAACCCTTGCTCAGCTGCTTCCTCCAGTCCAAGACTGCTGTTGATAACCATGGGATTGCCCCCTGCACCAAGATTGAGTTGTCCTATCTTCTCGGCAAGGGTCATCTTTTTCATCAGTTTGTTGATGAATCTGTTCATCTGGGCCTCGTCGTTCTGTGCGCCTGCTGATAGAGCCAGTGTGCATACTGCGCTCAGCAAAAGACCTCGCTTGACCATGGATGCCAATCGTCTAATCATCATGTTTTGCATTGTTATGAAAAGTTTTATTGATAGTTCTTATTAGTTTGTGTAGTTTCTGGGGATTCTTATGCAGATTCCTTTCTGTGCACGTCAGGAATTGCCTTTTATCCCTCTATGATTTCACCACAAAATTACAGAATAAATTCTGTTTGTCAGCCATGAATAGCATACAATTCTCTGTTCAGGTTCTGGGTGTGAGCTTTCAACCGATTAGGGTTTCCCTATGTGGTAATCATGGTCGTAGAAACTTGTTGTCGGAGATGACGGCTCAGGGCTTCGGGAGTTACTCCAATGTAGGAGGCAATGTCGCGTTGGCTGATGCGTTTCAAGACATCGGGCACGCGAAGGATGAGATTCTCCAAGCGTTGCCATGGACTGA
>JBJFDX010000293.1:0-1736 GCA_051890235.1 Bacteroidaceae bacterium
CCTGAATGGCCTCCCTCCTTTGAATCTATCAACCTCCGAAGTTATCGAAGCGAATCATGTCATCTTCAACGCCGAGACTATGCAACAAGTCGAGCACCGTCTTGGCCATCATTGGAGGACCACAGAGGTAGTACTCACAATCCTCGGGTGCCTCGTGCTGCTTGAGATAGGTGTCTCCCATCACAGGAGCAACAAAGCCAGGTGTATACTTAATACCTGCAGCATCGGCCTTGGGATCAGGACGGTCGAGAGCCAAGTGGAAATGGAAGTTGGGGAAATCCTTCTCCAACTGAAGGAAATCATCGAGGAAAGGAATCTCCTCCAGAGCTCGTGCACCATAGAAGTAGTGCATGGGACGGTTACGATCCTCGTCCTTGATACCATGACCCTTGAGCATATGCATAATCTGTGCACGCAAAGGAGCCATACCGGCACCACCGCCCACCCAGATCATCTCGCGACCTGTACCATATGCAGGACGGAATTCTCCGTAAGGACCACTCATAATCACCTTGTCGCCTGGTTTCAGACTAAAGATGTAAGATGAAGCGATACCAGGATTGACATCCATAAAGCCAGGACCCTGATCCTTGGGTTTGAAGGGAGGTGTGGCAATACGCACATTGAGCGTGATGATATCACCCTCATCGGGATAGTTGGCCATCGAATAAGCACGGATAGTGGCAGTGGGATTCTGACACTTCAAGCCAAAGAGACCGAACTTCTCCCATGCAGGAAGATAAGTGTCACCGATAAGACTCTTGTCAAAGTCCTTATCATAGTCGATACAGTCAAATGCAGGAATCTTAATCTGTGCATAAGAACCTGGTTCGAAGTCCATATGTTCACCTGGAGGCAGAGCTACCTTATACTCCTTGATGAATGTGGCCACGTTACGGTTACCGATAACGGTGCACTCCCATTCCTTGACGCCCATCACTGAATCATCGACACGGATGGACATATCACTCTTCACCTTACACTGGCAACCCAGGCGCCAATGCTCCTTGATCTGCTTGCGAGTGAAGTGACCCTTCTCGGAATCGAGAATCTCGCCACCACCCTCAGGTACCTGTAACTTACATTGTCCACACGAACCCTTACCTCCACAAGCACTGGGAAGGAAGATACCCTCCTGTGACAAAGTAGAGAGAAGAGAGCCACCCTGCCCAACACTCACAGTATCCTTGCCATTGATGGTGATATTGACATTGCCACTGGGTGACAAATAAGTCTTTGCTACAAGCAGGATAACAACCAGCACCAGGATGATTACCAGGAATACTGCAATGCTTGCTAAAATCAAACTCATATTCATTGTATGTTCCTCCTGCTATTTTAGATTTTCAAACCACTGAAGCACATAAATGCCATTGCCATCAGACCTACGGTAATGAACGTAATACCCAAGCCCTGGAGAGGACGAGGCACATCGGTGTAAGCCATCTTCTCACGAATGGCAGCCAGACCCACAATGGCCATCAGCCAACCTATACCACTACCCAGAGCATAGGCAATGGCATCGCCAAAGCCTGCAATCGCCTGACTACTGGTCTCGGGGTCCATCTGCACGCGCTGTTGCATGAAGAGGGATGCGCCCATGATGGCACAGTTTACAGCAATAAGGGGCAGGAAGATACCCAGGGAGGCATAGAGTGAAGGGCTGAATCGCTCTACAATCATCTCCACCAGCTGAACAATACCTGCAATGACAGCAATGAAGAGGATGAAGGCAA
>JBJFDX010000294.1:0-6217 GCA_051890235.1 Bacteroidaceae bacterium
ATGATTCAATAACAGCCGTAATAACCAAAAACGGCATAATGATTTTCGTATGAAATGTAATATCCCGATATGAGTAAAGCCTCTTTTTGGCATAAGGCAAAATGGTTTCTGCGGAAAGTTTATGGCGGACCATGGTACAAGAAACTCCTCTTATGGCCTTGCACACTCATCCTTTTGCTCGTGCTCGGACTGGTGGCCGTGGACTGCAATTTCCTGTATCTCTTTGGTCGTTCGCCTGGTTTCTCCGATATAGAGAAACCTGTGGTGAGTGAAGCCTCGGAAATCTATAGTGCCGACAGTGTGCTGTTGGGCCGGTATTTCAGCGAGAACCGTACTCCCGTGGAATTTCAGGAGATTTCTCCTGTACTCATCCATACGCTTATCGATACGGAGGATGAGCGCTTTTATCATCATCACGGGATAGACTTTGCCGGACTCTTTGCGGCAGTAAAAGATATGGTACGAGGGCGCGCGCGTGGAGCCAGTACCATCACGCAGCAGCTGGCCAAGAACCTCTTTCGTGTGCGTACCCAGTATTCCACGGGTCTGCTGGGTCGTATACCGGGCGTGAAGCTCTTGGTGATGAAGGCCAAGGAGTGGATTGTGGCTACCAAGCTGGAAATGATTTTCACCAAGGAGGATATTCTGACGATGTATCTCAATACGGTGGACTTCGGAAGCAACTCCTTCGGCATCAAGACTGCGGCACGTACTTACTTCGGCACCACTCCCGACCGACTCAACCATGAGCAGGCAGCCGTGCTGGTGGGACTCCTGAAGGCTACCAGCAGTTACAACCCGCGCATCAATCCCCGCAACAGTCTGATACGGCGCAACACGGTACTCGACCTGGTATATGCGCACGGACACCTGATGGTGAATGGCAGAAAGGCTACACCTGCTCAGAGGGATTCCGTCAAGGCCCTGCCCATCCAGCTGGTAACACACAATACCGAGAGCAGCTATGACGGACTGGCACCTTACTTCCGTGAGGAATTGGTGGGGTATATCGATCAGATGTGCGAGCAGGGACTTATACCCGGATATGATGCCGACAACAAACTGGACCTGTATGCCGACGGACTCACCATTTACACCACTCTGGACAGCCGCATGCAGCAGTATGCCGAGCAGGCTGTGCTCAAGCATATGAGGGTCATACAGCAGAGGTTTGATAATCACTGGGGAAACACTCCGCCTTGGCGGGACCGACAGCATAGAGAGATACCTGATTTCATAGAGAATATCGCCAAGCGAACCACTCATTACAAGTATCTCAAGGAGCGATTCCCTGACAGTCCCGATTCGGTGGATTATTATCTCAACGTGCCGCATCCTGTCAAGGTGTTCACCTATGACGGGATGGAGGAGAAGGAACTCAGCACGATGGACTCCATAAGATACATGGTGAAGTTCATGCATTGCGGATTCGTGGCCATAGAGCCTGATACACGAGAAGTGAAGGCATGGGTGGGAGATATAGACTTCAAGCCGTGGAAGTATGACAAGGTGACGGCCATGCGGCAGCCGGGGTCCACCTTCAAACTTTTCGTTTACACCGAAGCCATGAACCAGGGACTCACTCCCTGTGATTGTCGCCTGGATGCCTATGTGGCCTATCCCGACACGGTGGACAACAAGCCCACCATCTGGGCACCACATAATGCCAATGGATACTTCACCGGGGTGGAGATGCCTCTGAAGAGTGCCTTCGCACAGAGCATCAACAGTGTAGCTGTGCGCGTGGGCATGGAGGTGGGCATAGACAAAGTGGCTCGCACGGCACACGCCATGGGCATCCAGTCACCTCTGCACGAAACCAAGTCGCTGAGTCTGGGCAGTAGCGACGTGAACCTGCTGGAACTGGTCAACAGTTATTGTACGGTCATCGATGACGGCAAGTACAACATGCCTCTCATGGTAACGAAAATCCTGGACCGCGATGGGCATGTCCTCTATAAGTCTCAGCTGAAGGAGACTCAAGCCATTCCCTATCGCTCGGCTTATCTTATGCAGACCATGTTGCGCGCTGGACTGACCGAGAGGGGCGGCACCACGGCTGCCTTGTGGAGCTATATCTATCCCGTACTGCAATATACCGAGTTTGGAGGAAAGACGGGTACCAGTAACAATCACTCTGATGCCTGGTTTGTGGGCGTGACACCTAAGCTGGTGGGAGGAGCCTGGGTGGGCGGAGAATACCGAAGCATACACTTCCGGACGGGAGAACTGGGGCAGGGAAGCCGTACGGCATTGCCCATCTTCGGTTACTTCATCCAGGATGTGCTCAAGGATGATCGCTTTGCCAAATATCGTGAGAAGTTTGCTCCACCACGAGACTTGGATCCCAGTCTGTGGTCATGTGCCGGATATTATGCACAGCCTAATGACAGCATCGAGGCCGATAGCCTGAGCATGCAGGCAGAACCGCTGCTCGAAGGCGACCCGGAGATACCTGCTGAGGATACTCCAGACAATTCATCCACCACCGAAGAAGTGCAGGAATGACAGAACGGGAAGTGGACACGTCAAGCCAAGAGTTCCAGAATGCTCTCTCCCTGATACGCTTCACTCATCAGTCAGTTTTTTTGACGGGTAAAGCAGGTACGGGAAAGAGTACATTTCTGAAATATGTGTGTAAGAATGTCAAGAAGAAAAATGTTGTGCTGGCACCCACTGGGATTGCTGCTATTAACGTGGGAGGAAGCACTATACATAGTTTTTTCAAACTTCCTTTTCATCCACTCATTCCCGATGACCCGAAGTTTTCTCCAACCAAGTTGCGCAATTTCCTGAAGTATAAGAAAAGTCATATAAAATTACTGCAACAGGTGGAGCTTATCATCATCGATGAAATCTCCATGGTGAGGGCTGATATCATCGACTTTATCGACCGTGTGCTCAGAGTGTATTGTTGCAACATGCGGGAGCCTTTCGGGGGCAAGCAGATGCTGTTTGTGGGTGATGTGTTTCAGCTGGAGCCTGTGGTGAAAAACGATGAGCGAGACATCCTGGCACGCTATTATCCCAATCCCTTCTTCTTCTCGGCTCAAGTCTTCCGTCAGATGAATCTGGTGAGCATAGAACTTAGGAAGGTGTACCGGCAGAAGGAACTGGCCTTCATCACTGCCCTCGACCATATACGTGAGAATCAGGTTCGCGATGCCGAACTGCTCTTGCTCAACACCCGCTTCAACCCTGACCGACAGGCTTCGGGTCAGGATTCCTCGGCCTATAATATCGTTCTGGCTACCCGACGCGACAATGTGGACTATATCAACCAGAGCGAACTGGATAAGCTCAGCACCCCCTCGGTATTCTTTGAGGGGAAAATCGAAGGTGAGTTTCCCGAGACTTCTCTTCCCACTCTCCTGCATCTGGAACTGAAGGAAGGCGCTCAGGTAATCTTTGTGAAAAACGACATGGAGAAGCGATGGGTCAACGGCACGCTGGGCTGCATCACGGGTATTGACCAGGAGGGCAACGTGCTGGAGGTGGTGACCGAGGATGGAGTGCCCGTGAGAGTGGAACCCGAAACGTGGAGCAACACCCGGTATAGCCTGAACGAGAAGGAACACAAGATAGAGGAAGAGGAGATAGGTGCCTTCACCCAGTTCCCCGTGCGACTGGCCTGGGCCATCACTATTCACAAGAGCCAGGGACTGACCTTCCGAAGTGTGACCGTCGACTTCTCCGGTGGAACCTTTGCTGGTGGGCAAGCCTATGTGGCTCTGAGCCGATGCACTTCACTCGAAGGGCTGATCCTGAAGAAGCGGCTTACCCGATCCGATGTGTTTGTTCGCCCCGAGATAGTGCAGTTCGCTCGCCAGTTCAACAATCAGGAAGCCATTCAGTATGCCTTGCGAGCGGCCAAGGCCGATGAAGAGTATCTGCGCTGCAGCCAAGCCTTTGACAGCGGAGACATGCAGGCCTTCCTGGATCACTTCTTTGTGGCCATCCACACCCGTTATGATATCGAACAGCCGCGCATTAAAAGGCTCATCCGACGCAAGCTCAACACCTTGAACACGCTGCGTGAACAACGCAACGAGGCTCTGGAGAAGTTGCATGAGCAGAATATGAAACTGGAGCGTTTGGCACGCGAATATGTGGCCATGGGCGACGAATGCGTTACCTCGGTCCATAATGTGAAGGCTGCTTTGGCCAATTACAACAAGGCCATCGACATCTGTCCCCGTCTGACCAACGCATGGGTACGCCGTGGGCTTACCCTGGCTGATGCCGACCGGTTGGATGAAGCCCTGCATGACCTCAACCAAGCCGTCAGTCTGTCCCCTCGCTCCTTTAAGGCTGCTTATGCCCGAGGACGCATTTACATGCAGAAACATCTTTGGAGCGAAGCCGTCAATGACCTGCAAAGGGCCACCAGCCTCAATGACAAAAATCCCAAGGCCTTCCGTCTTCTGGGGGATGCCTATTCCCGTATGGGAAACGAAGAACTGGCTCTCCTGTATTGGGAAATTGCAAATCAATGTGAAAAAAACACTTGAAAACAACATTTCTTAGCATTTCTTGTTGCACATTTGAGGTAAAATACGCAAGAATTAACTTTTATTTGTTAAATTTAGTTAAATAGTAAGATTTCCTCTTGGTCATACTTAGGTAGTCCCTAAGAAAAGATGTAAATTTGCTTTGTTAAGTGTCTCCTAACGTGAAGACGGAAGCCAAAAAAACAATCAAACCGGTTGAAGTCTTGGTAACATGAGCGGAAACGAAAACAAACAATAAACTAAATAATAACACTAAAAAATGCGTATGACAAACCGTTTAAGCAAATGGAGCAGGCGTACATCCCAAATGATGTGTCTGCTGGCAGCGTGCGGCCTGATGTATGCTTGTAAGGATGAGTTCACGCTGGACGATGAAAAGCCCAGTTGGCTCAACTCCAGCATCTTTGAGAGTCTGCAACAGCGCGGTAATTTCAAAACGTACTTGCGGCTGCTGCAGGACAAGGACGTAAATCCTGCAAATGCGCGCCCCTTGTGGGAGGTGCTGGGCAGAACTGGTTCCAAGACAGTGTTCGTGGCCAACGACGAGGCTTGGGAAAAGTTCTTCAAGCACAACGCCACCCTGCCAGAGGCCAATCCTTGGCATTATGCCACAAGTTATGAAAACTTGAGCCAAGCTCAGAAGAAGTTGCTCATACACACCAGTATGCTCAACAACTCTATCGTGATGGAAAACTTGGCAAGTAGTGAAGCATCTGGCAGCAATTCTCCCGTTCGTGGTGAGTATATGCGCAGATTCACCGATGTGGAGGTGACCGACACCATCACCTTCGTTCCATCCGATCAGATTCCCAGAAGCTACAGCCCCGTCGACAAGGACTACTGGTGGCGCTTCCGTGAGGAAAATGGCGGTAACGGACTCTACATGGTGGCCGACAACACTCCTTCCATGATGCTTCATTTCACCAGCGAACATCTGACCAAGAACACCGTGACTGACGAAGACTTCGCTATCTTCATGGGTCAGCCTCGTGTGACAAGTGATGTACACATCTATGGCAGCAAGCTGATTGAGAAGGATGGTGTGTGTGAGAATGGTTATGTCAACGTGACCGATGCTCCTCTCTGTCCTCTCTCAAGTATGGCAGAGGTGATTCGCACCAATGGCAAGACCAACATCTTCAGCCACATGCTCGACCGCTATAGCGCACCTTTCTATGATAAGTCTCTCTCTGAGCTTTATCATGACCTGCATCAGGAGTTCGAGGATTCAATCTTCGTGAAGCGCTATGTGTCTGACAATGGTTATGGTCATGGCAAGTGGGCCTTCGAGCCCGCTCCTCTGGGCACCATGGACAGATACATGCCCTACAAGGACGATACCAGCAAGGACATTATCCCCAGTCTGAAGTTTGACCCCGCATGGAACGGACTTTATGACGAGGTACGTCGTGAGAAGGACATGGCCTCTATGTTCATCCCCAGCGACGAAGCCCTCTGGAAGTACTTCACACAGGGTGGTGGTCTGCAGCTCATCGAGACCTATGGTGATCCCAATATGGTATATGAGTCCGTTGAGGATCTCTATAAGAATATCGACAACATTCCTCTCGGTACTCTGCAGAGTCTTATCAATATCATCATGATTCGCTCCTTCGTAGGTAGCGTGCCCAGCAAGATGACAAAGCTTCGCGATGATGCTCAGGAGCAGCTCTTCTATGCAGATGATATCGAAAAGATTGATACCT
>JBJFDX010000295.1:0-23080 GCA_051890235.1 Bacteroidaceae bacterium
AATCGGGTAAGGGACGCTATACCCTCAATTTTATATTAAATGAAAGAGCCGTGACGTCCCCATGTCCACGCTCATTCGCCATGTGCCAGGTCACCTACATGAACTCCTCTACTACAAAGTAAGGCTTCAAAGGGTGCATTTCCCTCGGAACCTCCCACGTCCGAGAGCCGAATAGGAAGAAAAAGGAAGAACAAATGAACTTATTCTTGTCACTCCAAGTAATATTATGTAACTTTGCAGACCAATTTACAATAGAATTTTAAACAAACAGACCAATATGAGTGACAGATTGTTTATCTTCGATACTACACTTCGTGATGGCGAGCAGGTGCCGGGATGTCAGCTGAATACGGTGGAAAAGATTCAGGTAGCCCGTCAGCTTGAGGCCTTAGGTGTGGATGTCATCGAGGCAGGCTTCCCTATAAGCAGTCCCGGAGACTTCAACAGCGTGATAGAAATCAGTAAGGCAGTTACCTGGCCAACCATATGTGCGCTTACGCGTGCCGTGGAGAAAGATATCGATGTGGCAGCCGAAGCCCTTAAGTATGCCAAGCACAAGCGAATACATACAGGCATAGGTACCAGCGAAAGCCACATCAGATATAAGTTCAACTCCACCCGCGAAGAGATTATCGAGCGGGCCGTGGCTGCCGTGAAGTATGCCAAACGATACGTAGAGGATGTGGAGTTTTATGCAGAAGATGCCGGACGTACCGACAACGAATATCTGGCTCGCGTCATCGAGGCTGTCACCAAGGCAGGAGCAACAGTATGCAACATCCCCGACACTACGGGATTCCGCACGCCCTACGAGTATGGTGAGAAGATAAAGTACCTGTACGAGCATGTCGACGCATTCGCAGCCGGCCGCTCCATCCTGTCCACCCATTGCCACAACGATCTGGGTATGGCCACAGCCAACACCGTGGCAGGTGTGCTCAACGGAGCGCGACAGGTAGAAGTGACCATCAATGGCATCGGAGAACGAGCAGGTAACACCTCGCTTGAGGAGGTGGCCATGATATTCAAGACGCACCCCGACCTGGGCATCGAGACCAACATCAATACCACAAAGATTTATTCCACGAGCAGAATGGTGAGCAGCCTCATGAATATGCCTGTGCAACCCAACAAGGCTATCGTGGGACGCAACGCCTTTGCACACAGTTCGGGCATCCATCAAGACGGAGTTCTGAAGAATGCCTCCACCTATGAAATCATGGATCCCAAGGATGTAGGCATCGATGACAATGCCATTGTGCTGACAGCACGTTCGGGACGAGCAGCCCTGAAACATCGGTTGAGCGTCAACGGAGTGGAACTTGACGGCGAACGACTCGACAAAGTATACAAGGCCTTCCTTGACTTGGCCGACAAGAAGAAAGAGGTAACCGATGATGACATCCTGATGCTGGCAGGTACAGACCGCACAGCAGGACACAACATCAAGCTGGAGTATCTGCAAGTAACCACAGGCAAGGGCGTACGTAGCGTGGCAAGCATAGGTCTGAGCATCGCCAACGAGCACTTCGAGAGTGCCGCCTCCGGCAATGGCCCTGTAGATGCGGCCATCAAAGCCCTGAAGACTATCATCAAGCGTGAGATGACACTCAAGGAGTTTACCATCCAGGCCATCAGCAAAGGCTCCGACGATGTAGGAAAGGTTCACATGCAGGTAGAGTATGACGGGCACATTTATTATGGTTTTGGTGCCAATACGGATATTGTAACAGCTTCGGTAGAAGCCTATATTGATTGTATAAACAAATTCAAGGTATGAAGACACTCTTCGACAAGATATGGGAGGCCCATGTGGTACAGAATGTTCCTGATGGACCCACACAACTCTATATTGACCGCCTCTACGCTCATGAGGTGACAAGTCCACAGGCATTTGACACTCTGAGAGACAAGGGACTGAGAGTATTCCGTCCTCAACGCGTAGTGGCCATGCCCGACCACAATACGCCCAGCGACCAGCAGGAGGCTATTCATGACCCTGTTGGGCGCAAACAGGTGGAGACTTTGGCACAGAACTGTCAGGAGTTTGGTATCCGGCACTTTGCCATGGGCAGCAAGGATAATGGTATCATACATGTAGTAGGTCCTGAGAAAGGCCTCTCCCTGCCAGGAATGACCATCGTATGCGGTGATTCACACACCAGCACGCATGGAGCTGTGGGCGCCATCGCCATGGGCATCGGCACCAGCGAGGTGGCCGAGGTGCTGGCCTCACAATGTATCCTGCAGCAGAAGCCCAAGACCATGCGCATCAACGTGGAGGGTAAGCTGCAGCCTGGAGTGACAGCCAAGGATATAGCCTTGTACATCATGTCTCAGATGACCACAGGTGGCGCCACAGGTTATGCTGTGGAATATGCAGGTAGTGCCATCAGGTCTCTGAGCATGGAGGGCCGCCTCACACTCTCCAACCTCTCCATTGAGATGGGCTCTCGTGCGGGCATCATTGCTCCCGACGAGGTTACCTTCGAATATCTGAAGGGACGTGAATACGCTCCCAAGGGTGAGGAGTGGGACCGTGCTGTAGAGCGTTGGAAAGAACTGAAGAGTGATTCCGATGCCGTTTTTGACAAGGAAGTCACCTTCCAGGCAGAGGATATCAAGCCACGCATAACCTATGGTACAAACCCAGGTGCTGGTATTGCCATCGATGAGAGCATACCCACACTGGAAAGCATACCCGAGCAGGACCGTCAGGGATTCCTCGACCAGTTGACTTACATGCAGTTTGAGCCAGGACAGCGCCTTGAAGGCACACCCGTCGACTACTGTTTCCTGGGTGCCTGCACCAATGGTCGCATAGAGGACTTCCGTGCCTTTGCCAGCATCGTCAAGGGACGTCACAAGGCCGACAACGTAGTGGCATGGCTCGTGCCAGGCAGTTGGCAAGTACGCCAGCAGATTATCGACGAAGGCATTGAGGAGATACTGCGTGAGGCAGGATTCGAACTTCGTCTGCCCAGTTGCTCAGCCTGCTTGGCTATGAACCCAGATAAGGTGCCCGCAGGCAAACTGAGCATAAGTACCAGTAACCGTAACTTTGTAGGACGTCAGGGACCTGGGGCACGCACCATCCTGGCATCTCCCCTGGTGGTAGCGGCAAGCGCCGTAACAGGAGTAATTACCGACCCACGTAAATTATCATAAGGATATGGCTAAGCAGAAATTCAACATCATAGAATCCACATGCGTACCCATTCGCATCGACAACTGTAACACCGACCTCATCATCCCCGCACGCTATCTGGCATCCACCACTCGCGATGCCAAGTTCTTCGGAGATGCTTTCATGCATGACCTACGCTTTGCTCCTGACGGGACACCTATTCAAGACTTCGTGATGAACCGTCCTGAATACAGCGAAGCTCCCCAGCCAGGCATCCACGAAATCATCATCGGCGGGCACAACTGGGGCTCTGGTTCAAGCCGTGAGCATGCCGCTTGGGCCATCGCCGGGTATGGGATTCGTGTAGTCATCAGCAGCAGTTTTGCAGATATACATCGCAACAACCTGCTCAACTGTTTCGTACTGCCTGTGGTTGTCTCAGAAGCATTCTTGCAAGAGCTCTTCTCCACCATCGAGAATGACCCACAGGCCAAAGTAAAGGTGGATGTACCCCAGCAGATGGTAACCAACCTGACAACCGGGAACAGTGAACAATTCGAATTGAATGCCTACAAGAAACATTGTCTGATGAACGCATATGACGACATCGACTTCCTTCTGGCAGGCAAAGACAAGATTGAGCAGTGGGAAGCAAAGCAGCAGAACTGAAGAAGGCATTCGCAGAAGCACTCTGCAGGCATGCAGCCGAGGAGTTGAGAGGACAGGATGGTGCCTATCCGCAAGGAGCCATACAGGTGACCGATGCCCGCAATCATCTCTTCCGCACCATCCCCACCCAACCTACCGATGAGGCTGAGGATATCTATGCCTTGAGTGACCTGTGCCATGTGGATGAACAGATGAACACCACGCCCGACATCCATCGGGCACTTAGCGTAGCACGCAACTATTTCCCCACCGACTATGACAACTGACCAACAATGAAGAGCATAGAGATAATGGACACCACGCTCCGCGATGGCGAACAGACCAGTGGAGTGAGCTTCATGCCTCACGAGAAGCTGGTCATTGCGAGAGCGCTCCTGCAGAACCTCAATGTGGACCGTATCGAGGTGGCTTCAGCTCGTGTCTCCGAAGGTGAAATGGAGGCTGTGAAGAACATCTGTCGATGGGCCCGACAGGCAGGAAGGTTGTCCCGAGTGGAAGTGCTGGGCTTTGTGGACGGACACACCAGCGTAGACTGGATAGCACAATGTGGGTGTCAACGCATCAATCTCCTCTGCAAGGGTTCGCAGAAACATTGCGAAGGACAACTGAAGAAAACACTGGAGCAACACGCTCAGGATATACTCCACACCGTGGAATATGCTACGGAGAAGGGACTATCGGTCAACGTATATCTCGAGGACTGGAGCAATGGAATGAAGGACAGCCCCCAATATGTGTTTGCCCTGGTGACAGCCTTGCGCCATTGCGGCATCAAGCGATTCATGTTGCCCGACACCCTTGGCGTGCTCAACCCACTCGACCTCATCAGTTACATGAGGCAGATGATAAAGCATTTTCCCGAGCTACATTTTGACTTCCATGCCCACAATGACTATGACCTGGCCATCAGCAATGTGCTGGCCGCTGTGCTGGGTGGTGCTAAAGGCATCCACACGAGTGTGAATGGTCTGGGTGAGCGTGCCGGAAATGCGCCCCTTGCCAGTGTTCAGGCTATCCTGAGAGACCAGTTCCAAGCCCACACAGGCATTGATGAGAGCCGTCTCAACGAGGTCTCCCGACTGGTGGAGAGTTACAGCGGCATTGCCATTCCCCCCAACCAGCCTATCACCGGCGAGAGCGTGTTTACGCAGGTGGCAGGTGTGCATGCCGATGGAGACAACAAGGCTGGGCTTTACCAGAATGCCTTACTCCCCGAACGATTTGGACGCCGACGCGAATATGCCCTGGGCAAGAACTCCGGTAAGGCCAACATCCTACGCAATCTGGAGGAACTGGGACTTGAGCTTACTGCCGAGCAGACCAAGAGGGTAACCCAGCGCATTATCGAACTGGGAGACAAGAAGGAACTGGTCACTCAGGAGGATCTCCCCTTCATCGTCAATGATGTGCTGAAGCATGGTACCACGGAGGAGCATGTGCGACTGCTGTCCTATGTGGTCACCACCGCCTATGGTCTGAAACCTCTGGCAAGCCTTCGCCTCGAGGTTAATGGGCAAACCTATGAAGAGAGCGCCCAAGGTGACGGACAGTTCGACGCCTTCGTAAGGGCCATCCGACATATCTACAAGAACAAGTTGGGCCGACGTTTCCCATGGCTTACCAACTATAGTGTATCCATCCCACCTGGTGGTCGTACGGATGCATTTGTGCAGACATCTATCAGTTGGAACTGGGACAACCGAATGATACGCACCCGAGGCTTCGATGCCGACCAGACGGAGGCAGCCATCAAGGCTACCATCAAGATGCTCAACCTCATCGAGCAGGATTACTGACGAGGACTTCCCCATCCCCGAAATGGGGACATCGACATACTGAGAATAATATATATATAATGTATAACAACTGACACATATGAAATTGAATATTGCTGTATTGGCCGGTGATGGCATCGGTCCTGAGATTATGGAACAGGGTGTGGCTGTCCTGACGGCTGTGGCCAACCGCTTTGGCCACGAGGTAACCTTCAAGGAGGCTCTCTGTGGTGCACACGCCATCGACGAGGTAGGCGATCCCTTCCCCGAAGAGACCTTCCAGGTATGCCAAGAGGCTGATGCCGTACTGTTTGCCAGTGTAGGAGACCCCAAATATGATAACAATCCCAATGCGAAGGTTCGTCCTGAGCAGGGCTTGCTGGCTATGCGCAAGAAACTCGGACTCTTTGCTAACATCCGTCCTGTGGAGACGTTTGACTGCCTCGTACACAAATCACCTCTGAAGGACGAACTGGTCAAGGGAGCCGACTTCATCTGCATAAGAGAACTCACCGGAGGTATGTACTTCGGAGAAAAGAAGGAAGGAGCAGACGAGGCCTATGACACTAACTATTACACCCGTCACGAAGTGGAGCGCATCCTGCGTGTGGCTTACGACTATGCCCGACGTCGCCGCCATCACCTCACCGTAGTCGACAAGGCAAACGTGTTGGCCTCAAGCCGTCTATGGAGAAAGGTGGCTCAAGAGATTATGGGCGAGTATCCCGACGTGCAGACCGACTTCATGTATGTGGACAATGCTGCCATGCGAATGATACAGGAGCCCAGATTCTTCGACGTTATGGTAACAGAGAACACCTTTGGGGATATCCTCACCGATGAGGGATCCTGCATCACAGGCTCCATGGGCTTGTTACCCAGCGCCTCCACAGGCAGCGGCACTCCCGTCTTCGAGCCCATCCATGGTTCATGGCCTCAGGGTAAGGGACTCAACATAGCCAACCCCCTGGCCCAGATTCTCTCTGTGGCCATGCTCTTCGAGTACTTTGAACTCAAGCAGGAGGGTGCTCTCATCCGCGAAGCCGTCACCGCATCTCTGGACGCCAATGTACGAACTCCCGAGATACAGGTTGAGGGAGCTCCCCGCTATGGCACCCGTGAGGTGGGAGCATGGATAGTGAATTATATCAACAACAAGTAATAGCGAATCTCATGACACACGGCCGTTCCCTCGTTGGGGCCACCAGGCTTGCTTGGATGATAACCTTCCTCCTTCTCCTCTCCCCCCAGGCATGGGCCGAAGATGAGTACGAGGAGGGCTTCCTCACCAGCTATCTCAACCGAGGGATAGACCGCATGATGTCAGCCGATACTGCTTCCTCTGCAGAGAAGATGCAGTATGGGCGCCACATTACAAGATATGTGTCGCCCCCCAAGTTTGGAGGCTTTGCCGTAGGTAAGTATGAGTGGTCGGGCAAAGCCGGGGCTCCACGCAGTGGAACCTTTGCTTGCCGTCTGCTCAGAGCTTACGTATCGGGCACCATCCTGCGTGATTTCAGATACCGAGTGCAGATGGAACTTCGCAATGCCTCTCCCGGAATGCGTGACTACACGCTGGAATGGACTCACTGGAAGGAGTTTCAGGTAAAGGTGGGACAGTTTAAGCGGGGATTTACCTACGAGAACCCAACCAATGCCTGGGAGGTAGGATTCGGCTCGTATGCCCTCGTGGCGCAACTCATGACAGCTATGTCGGGCGAGGACTGCAGTGGAGAGACTGCTCAGAACGGACGCGACCAGGGTATAGAACTCCGCGGAGACCTGTTTCCCATCGGGCAGGACCGACACCCCTTGCTCCATTATCAGGCTGGTGTTTTCAACGGAAACGGACAGAACAAATCAGACAACAACGGACGCAAGGACTGGATTGGCTCTCTCTGGCTGCAACCCATCAGCGGACTGCATGTTACCCTCTTCGGATGGAAGGGCTCCTATACCAAGCCAGTGAGCACAGGGGAGAACGTCACCGTTGGGCGAAGCCGTTGGGGACTGAGTGCCAAATATGACCGGAAGGACTGGAGCGTGAGGGCTGAGTATGCACACAATACCGGACACAACATCAATGACTACGATACGGAGAGTAAGCTGTTCACTGATCGTGGCAAAGCCGACGGATGGTATGTGGCAGTGGGTGTACCATGCACCGACTGGCTGAAGATTTATGCACGATGGGACACTTTCCGCAAGGAGGCCTCATGGGGCACATCCAAGACCCTCTACAGCCTGGCTCCCAATATCCAGTTGCACCGCAACCTTCTCTTCCAACTTCAGTACAACTTTGTATGTGACCGCCTGGCATCGGTGCGTCATTACAATGAATTCTGGGCTCAGACCTACGTACGGTTCTGACCTCTGTCATTCTATTCTCATATTATTCCACAATGCACAGTTCATAGGGTGTATTGTCCTCCAGGCAAATCTACGTGACAAAATCCTAAAACCAGAGCCATTTACATCCCTTAACAAGGGGTACCTCAGTACCCCATGCAAGGGTCGTTATCGTACCCCATGTATGGGGTCTTTTTGTACCTCTTGCATAGGGTAAAGAGATAGGAATTCACTCCACGCGGATGTTGTCCACGGGGTTCTTTGTTGCCACTCTGTAGGTCTGCCAGATGATGACCACGAAGGTGAGGAGGAAGACGATTGCGGCAGAGAGGACAAACATCCAGCAGGAGAGATTTATCTTCGAGGGAAACTGGTGCATGAGCAGGGTGCTGAGCCAGTAACCCAGTCCTGTGCCCAGGAGGATGGAGGGCAGGGCTATGAGAGCGATGCTACGCAGGAAGAGGGTCTGCAACTGCAGCACGCTGGCACCCATCACCTTGCGGATGGCCAGTTCACGACTGCGCCGCTGTACCTCATCGCGTACATACCCTATCAATCCCACCAGCATGATGATGAAGGTGGCCACGGAACCTATGGTAATAAGGTTGCGTGTGCGCAGGGTCTCCACATATCCGTCGGCCAGTTCGGCTGCATAGGGTCGCACCACTACGTCGGCATCAGGGTAGAGTTGGCTGCAGAGTTCCTGCACCTGGGTCAGATATTCGGGAGTGAGATGATGGAATCTGATGAGTATCCGATTGGGCCACACCGAACCATTCATCACCATCATGGGACGGTCATCAGGATTGAGGAGCGAACCCATGACAAAGTCCTTCACCACGCCCACAATCTTGAGCGGGAATTTCTCCCCCAATGCACTGTTGATTACATACCGGCCTACCACATTGTCCCACCCCAGCAGTTGCTTGGCCTTGCGTGCAAAGGTTTCATCCACCAGCAGTTCTGGCTCCCATCCAGAGTGGTTCATAGGCGTGAATCCTTTTCCCTCCACCAGCTTAAGACCCATCGTCTGCACCAGGTTATGTTCGGCGAAGAACCCATTGGCACAGTTGAACAGTTCACGCACGCTGTCGGGCAGCATGACATTATCACCTGACTGACGTTCGCAGAAGAGGGAGTAGGCACAGGTGACGCTCTCCACCGATGAGAGTTTTTCTATCTCTCGGGCCAGCGCATAACCTTTATCGGAGAATCGATCTCCTGGGAAGTTCACCCTGGCATAAGCTACTTCCTGAAAGTCGTACCCCATATCCTTACGCAGCAGATAGTCATACTGGCGGGTGATGACCACCAGCACGCTCAGAAGCATGGCGCAGAGTAGGAGTTGTGAGGCCAGGAGTCCAAGTTTCCACACTCGTCTGCTCTCGCAGTAGAGGCGATAGGCATATACCAGAGGCAGACGGGCATAGATATAGGCAGGCAGAAGTCCGCAGCAAAGGAGTACCACCGCACACACCGAGGTCAGGATGAAGATGGTCTGCATGGAGAACAGGGTACTCACCGAGGCACCGAGCAGGTCCCGAACCACATCCTGCCCTCCCCACAGGACAACACTCATGAGCAGCAGGGATACCATGAGGTGCAGAGCAGCCTCGCCAAGGGTGCGCACATAGAACTCTCTGCGTGGAGCACCCATACACTTACGTACAGCCACCTGCCGGGCGCGGGCCACGAGCGAACTGATGATGACCAACATGTAGTTCATCACTGCGGCAGTGAGCATTACCAGAGCCACGATGAGCAGTATCATGCAGGTAGTACGTACACGGGTATCCTTAAGATGGGCATCGGCCACAGGCTCCATCCTGATGCCCACATCCTGATAACCCATCAAACGTATCTCGTCCCAAGGGAGGTTCTCCTGAAGCATCTTTCCCATCTCGGCCTCCACCTTACTCATGTCGGCATCGGTTCTCAGTCGCACATAGGAGCGATAGCGGTCATTGCCCATCAAGTCGTGAGAGCCGTCATACGTGTAATTGCCTATGGAGGGCATGGAGATGAGGATGTCAGCACGGTCCATGGTCGTATTCTCATCGAAGGTCTCATACACTCCTGCTATGGTCAGAGGCTTGTCTGAGGCAGACAGGAAGGTGAGGGTCTTTCCCAGGACATTCTCACCCATTCGTTCATAGAGGCGGCGGCTCACCATGCACTGTCCCGGTGTGGACAGGATGCGGTGTTCCTCGCCCATGAGCACCCTTGAGGAGAAGATATCAAAGAAGTTGGAGTCGGCACAGAGGGCAATGCCGAAGGCCACCCTTCGCTGGTCCTCCATCTGCACATTCTCATCTTCATAGATGATGGTGTAGCGGGTTCCAGCCACCATCTCAGGGATATACTCGCGCATCTTATCCACCACTCCGCCAGATGTGGCTTGATACTGCTCAGACTCTGACCCCTGGCGCTGGATGGTCTCGTGCAACTGATATACATGGTCCTTATCCCTGACACAGGCATCAAAGTTCTCCTCCAGGCGCACCTTAGCTATCAGCAGCAGTCCGATGGTGAGCCCTATGGTAAGGGATAGGATCTTGATAAAGGAATCTGATTTCATCATGCTTGTAAAATCTGTTTCATTAAACACTCTGCGTGACCGATGGCAGAGAACGGATTTCCGCCATCAGCCTGCATACACGGGGTTACAGGATGGTGTTCTCCACCACTTCTCCGTCAAGCATGTTGATGGTGCGATGAGCATACTGGGCATCGTGCTGGCTGTGGGTTACCATTACGATGGTAGACCCCTCTGCATTGAGTTGTGACAGCAGTTCCATCACCTCCAGTCCGTTGCGAGAATCCAGGTTACCGGTGGGCTCATCGGCCAGGATAATCTGAGGTTTTCCCACCACGGCACGAGCTATGGCAACTCTCTGCTGCTGACCTCCGGAGAGTTGCTGGGGATAGTGCGTGGCTCTCTGTGACAGGTTCACCTTGCGCAGGATATCCAGCACCCTTTCGCGTCGTTCGGCACGAGGTACGTTGAGGTACTTCAGTTGCAGGTCAATATTCTCCTCCACCGTCAGTTCGTCTATGAGGTTGAAACTCTGGAAGACAAATCCTATGCGCCCTTTACGGTAGCGGGTACGCTCCTTCTCTTTCAGGTGTCCCACCTCCTCGCCGGCCAGGTAGTAGTTGCCTCCATCGGGGTTGTCCAGCATACCCAGGATGCTCAGCAGCGTAGACTTGCCACACCCCGAGGGGCCCATGATGGCCACAAACTCGCCATCCTTTACTTCCAGACTTACGCCATTCAAGGCAGTTGTCTCCACGTTCTCAGTACGGAAGATCTTTGTCAAGTTCTCAATCTTGATCATAATCGTATGTATATGTATTAGTATTGTTCATTGTTTTTGTATGGGTTCGCTTTCTCTCTGTTCTGCCCTCTTGACTGCAGGCTGCCTTACTCGGCCCTGATGGAGTCGATAGGATTGGCACGTGCCGTGCGGAATGTCTGGCTCAGGATGCTCAGCACACTGATGACCAGTGAGAGCAGGGCTGCCACAACCAGCGCCCACCAGGGAAAGGAGATGCGGTAATAGAAGCCCTCCAGATAATCCTGAATAAACCTGATGCTGACAGGGATGGCGATGACGACGGACAGCATGGTAGCCACCATGAAGGGACGGGATAGGCTCAGGACGACCTGCCATGTCTCGGCTCCAGCTATCTTGTGCAAGGCAACGGTCTTGCGCTGCTGCTGGCTGTAGAAGACCGACATAGCAAAGAGTCCAAGGGCAGAAATCATGATGGAGAGCACCATGAAGATGTTCACCAGCGTCATCGTGTTGCGCTTATAGGTGAGGGACTCGTTCATCATATCGTCCAGATACGCAGCGTCTGCCTCCTTGGGGATACCCAGATACTCTACGGCTGTCTGACGCCACGTCTTGGCAACAGCCTGCATGGCATCCTTGTGGTCACCGGTAGTCTTGATGAGCAGCCGTGAACATTTGTTGTTGGTGTTCACCACTACGTTGTGTGTGTCCTGCATGGGTTCAAAGAGTGCGTTACGCGAACGGTAGTCGGCTATGATGCCGCAGCATTCGTATTGGGCATGTCCGTCTTCTATTCTTCCCAAAGTTCTCTTCTGCTCTGTGATGCCAAACCTCTTCTGTGTCTCCTGGGTAATCCAGCAGGTACCCTCCAACGCATCAGAATACTGTTCGATAATGTGGAAGCCCAGCAGTCGGAAACTGACAGAATCCACACTCGTCTCAGCCATCCACGCCGTGTGCTCGTCATCCAGATGTAATCCGTTGTGGCTGCAGGCAAGGGGAGTATTGTAGCACATCCCCACATCCTGCACGCAGGGAAGGGCTTTGATTCTTTTGGCCAACTCCCTTTGGGGAGCCAGATCCCGGAATCCCAGATAATAACTGGTGAGCACTATCAGGTCCTGGGTACTGTATCCCGTAGGCAGGGTGGCAAGGTGCCGCATCTGGATGGTCATGGTAAGAGCCATGGCTATCAGGACCGTGCTGATGACATTCTGGCACACGATGAAGAGGCGGCTCAGCAGCATCTTGCTACGGAATCGGTAGCTGCCCTTCACCACATCCAACGGCTTCAGTCGGGCAGCCAGTATGGCAGGCATCAGGCCGGCAATGAGGGAGATGATGCACACCAGAGCCAGGGCCAAAGCTGCTGTCTGCCAGTTGACCTGCATCACGATGTCGGTATCCAGCAACCGCCCTATCCAGGGACGGAAACCAAAGGCTATGAGTTCTCCCAGGCCAAAGCATGCAAGCGTGAAGAGGAAGGACTCGCGGATATAGCGGATCAGGATTCCCTGCCGTGACTCCCCCAGCAACCTTCGTGTGGCCATCTCATGGGCACGCTTGCCCGCCTGAGCCACCGTGAGGTTGATATAATTGAAGATGGCCGATACAAGGAGCACGAGTGCCACGATGAGGAGTATCTCCACCATCTTCTTGTCCCCTGTACGGAGGATATCATAGGACTGAATACCGCTGAAGTACATTTCATCCAAGCGTGTGAGGGTAGAACCATAAAGGAAGGAGCCCGACGAAGCGTCACGATGATAGAAGGACCAGCAAGCACAGTACTTGTCCAAGAGTTTCTCTGCCACACTGTCGGGATTGGTTCCCGGGGCAAGCGTCACAAAGGTGTGTACACTGCCGAAGTTGTCCATAGGACTCAGCAGCCCCTTCATGGCCTCCATACTCAGAAACAGGTCACAGTAAGTGAAGATATCCTTAGGGCCGAAGTCCTGCATGACCGCTGTCACCACATACTCTTTCCCCTTCTGCTTAATGGTCCTCCCCAAAGGATTTTCACCGGCAAAGGCTGTTCGGGCAAACCGCTCCGAGATAATCACCTGATCAGCCGAGGAGAGTATCCTCTCCCGTCCGCAACCCATGAGGCGATAGTCAAACAGTTGCAGGAAATTGGTATCGACAGCTGATGCCTGCACATGATAATAGTCGCCGTCCACGGTGATATCCATACCGCCATAGTCAGCCACCCTTGTCCATGAGGTTATCTCGGGCAGAGCAGGAAAGAACTCATCTGCAGTGCCCAGGGTCATGCCGAAGCTGTCCACGGTACCCAGAGCATAGAGGTCCTGGGAATGGGGTTGTCCTTTACCCACATTGAACTCCGTGATAGCATATGAGGCCAACAGCAGCACAAAGCCCAGGGCCACCGACATGCCCAGCAACTCTATGGCAGTATAGAGTTTGTTTCTGGACAGAAACACAAGATAACTTTTCATCATTCCACTTATTTATTTCAGATTCAATACTTCATTATCCTTGAAGGACTCATACCCGCTGGTGATTACCTGCTCGCCTGGCTCGAGTCCTTCCTCCACCTCATAGAAGAGGGGGTTCTGCCGTCCTATGCGTATGGGGCGCCGGAAGGCCTTGTCTCCACTCTTGTTGAGCACGAATATCCAGTTGCCTCCTGTCGTTTGAAAGAAAGTTCCCTTGGGAATCAATACGGTCTGAGTGGGTTTACCCAGTTCCAGATTCAGATAGTAAGTCTGTCCCGAGCGGATGTTTCCGGGACGGGAGGAAGCAAAGACCAGGTCGGTACGGAACTTCCCTTCGCGTACCTCGGGATAGACCTTCCTTACACTGAGCAGATACGTCTTCCCATCGCGCTCAAAAGATGCCGAGAGGCCCACCTTGACGCGGTCTATATAGTGTTCGTCTATCTGTGCCTCTATCTTGAAGTCGCTCAAGTCATTGACCTGTCCTATCATCTGCCCGGCCGTGATGCTCTGTCCCAAGGCTACGTCCAGCAGTCCCAGTTCGCCATCAATGGTGGAGCGCACCTCCAGTTTGCTCTTGCGCTCCCTCACCAGCAGAACATTCCGTCGCATATTGGCCAGGTTGTCCTCCATCTGCTCCATCTGTATGGTTCGGTATTGGTCATCCTTCTTCAGACGTTCGCCTATGAGTGTCTGCTTCCGCTGGGACAGCTCGTAGTCCTCACGAGCCTGAATGAACGTCTCACGTGGAATGAGTTTCTCTGCGTAGAGCCGTTCATTCTGTTCGTAAGCCCGGCGCTTTCGCTCCACATCCATTTCAAGGGAAGCCTGCTCGGTCTCGTTGTTCAACCGGTCCTGTTGCATGGCCACCTGGGTGTTGCGCAGCAGGTTCTGCTTCTCGGCCAGTTCGGCTTCGGCATTCAGTATCTGCAGGTCGAGGTTGCTGTTGGAGAGCCGTATGATGACATCGCCCTTCCTCACCCTCTGTCCCTCCTCGGCCACACGCTCTGTCACGATGCCTCCCTCCTCGGGAGAGATGTGCACCACCTGTATGGGCACCACAGTGCCGTTGAGCCGTACATAGTCTTTAAACTCACCCTGGCTGACCTTGACTATGGTCACATCCCTGGCGTCGACATTCAGGGTGTTCAGATGGCTACCCATGACAGCCCACAGTATCAGGATGAACAGCAGAGCGCCACCCACCACATAGGGGACGTGCCGAAGCCTGAGGCCACGCTTCTTCTCAATTATTCTGTCCATAATGGTATTCCCTTGTAATAGCTGAGCATTCGTTGGTTATACATGTAGTTGAGTTGACTGTTGAGCCATTGGGCACGGCTCTGCAGCAGAGTGACGGAGGAGGTCTGCACATCTATGGAGGATGCCAAACCTTCCTCGTACTTGCGTATGGTGAGCCTGTTGGCTATGCTGTCTGCCTCCACCTTCAGTCTCATCTTCTCGCTCTCCCTGAAACTGTTCTGTCTGTCGGTGATGGTCTCCAGAATCAGTTTCTGCAGTTCGTGTGACTGATGGTCCAACTGTTCCTGGGCACGCCTGACACTGTTGCGTTTCCTGCGGATGTTGCTCAGGGTGCTGAGGCGACCGAAGAGGGGGAAGGAGAGGGTGGCATAGACATACTCACCGGCATTGTTGCGGAACTGGTTTTGAAAGCTGTAGGACTGCATTGAGCCCAACTGCTTGTAGTAGGTGGTAGATACTCCTGCTCCCAGGAAGAGTGATGGGAACAGGGCTCCGCGGCTGGCCCGATAGGCATACCTTGCAGAGCGGAGGCTGAGTTCGGTCTGTCTGATAGTGGGATTGTAGAGGCGGGCCTGGCTGTAGAGTGCCTCGCCGTCCGTCGTATCGGAATCCCATGACAGTTCTTCACAGGGAGCCACCTGCAGAGAGTCGTTCAGGGGATAGTTCATCAGTCGCTTCAGGGTGAGCAGAGCCTTGTCCAGGAGTCCTTGCTGATGTGTGACCTCAAAGTCATCGGCAGCGTAGGTGGCCTGCATCTGAGCCACATCGGCCTCACCCTTCTGTCCCAGTTCTGCCATCACCTGAGTCTGTCTAAGCAGCAACTCACTCTCCTGACGTTTCTGAAGAGCAAATCCCACGCAGCCCTGGTAATAGAGAATCTGTGTACAGGTCTGCAGCACCTGCTGGGCAGTGGCATCCTTCAGAGCCTGGAGCTGACTCCTGCCCATCAGCACATCGGTCCGTGCTGCCCGCAGGTTATTGATGCGCTGCAAACCATCGAAGACAGGAACGCTGGCCGACAGGTTGTATCCGTTGTAGAACGTGCTCACGTTGGTATAGGTATTGGTCTCGGGGTCAATGGCTCGACCGAAGTTATACTGGCCGCCGATGCTGCCCTCGATGGCTGGCAGCAGGGCACCGAGAGTTCCCTGCCGCTCAGCCTGGCGGTCCTCCAGGGTGAAACCCTGCAGGCGAACCTCATGATTGTGCTCCACAGCATACTGTATGCATTGGTCGATGGTCCATATCCTTTGGGCCAGACCTTGCGGAGCAAGCGAAAGAATGCATATACAGATTATTCCTCTCATAGGTTGCTTTGTTTGGATGCAAAGGTACAGACAGGCAGGCATCCGGCAAGCGGTTTTTCCACCGGCAGAGTGCGATTGTATTAAAATAATACAATCTTCTGTATTAAAACAATACACCCCGACTCTCTGCAGGGCCAAACAGGGAGCATCCCCCACCTCGATGCCTCCGTCAGGAGAGAAGAGGACAAGGGAGAGGAAAGGTGAAATATCATGTATGGAATGTGATTTTTGTCGGTTAAGGAAGCCTCTCTTTGCCCGAAAACCATTAGTTTTGCATCGTCCTTTACTCAAAACCTCTGCCTAAAGGCACAGTATGGCAGAACAGCAAGAGGAATTCCGGCTCACGGACAGGCATGTCGGCAAGGCATCGGAAGGATATGCATACATTATATATATATTATACCTTATATATTATATGACACACTATGGAACCCTGCTGGTGGTGGATGATAACCCCTCCATCTTCACCACCCTGGAGATATGCCTGGACGGCGTGTTTGACCGCATCGTCACACTCACAAGGCCCGAAGGCATACTGGTTACTCTGGAACAGGAACGGATAGATGCTATCCTGCTGGACATGAACTTCACCCTGGGAGTGAACAATGGCCAGGAGGGTCTCATGTGGGTACAAGCCATCCACCGCAGACACCCTGACATACCCATCATCCTGATGACAGCATATGCCGACGTGAAACTGGCGGTAAGGGGACTGAAGAGCGGAGCCGCTGACTTTGTCACCAAACCCTGGGACAACCACGAACTGATACGTGTACTGAAGGATGCCATCGATGCCAACACTCAGGTGGTGCCTCTGGAGAAGATGGAGGAGGAACATGTGCGTAAGGTGGTGGACAAATGTCATGGGAACATCAGCAGGGCAGCCGAACTGCTGGAGATATCCCGTCAGAGACTCTATAAGAAACTGAAGAAATGATACCTGCCATCGTCATCTGCCTACTCGCGGTCCTCACCCTTGCCATCCTCTTCTGCAGGCATCAGAACAAGTTGAAGATGAGGGCCCACCTGATACGCGAGGCCGTCAGGAGCAAGGACTTCACCTTCCATCTGCCCGTCAAGGGACTCTTCTATGGCGAGAGGGCGCTGCAGGAGGCCTTGAATGACTTGGGACAGAGCATCAACAGTCTGGTGGCCAGGAATGAGGTGGAGTCCTGGCAGAAGCTGACTCGCGTACTCACACATGAGATCATGAATGTGACCACCCCCATACAGAGTATCAGTCAGGCTTATCTGGACAGCCCCAAGGTGAAGGGAACCTCTCTGGAGAAAGGCATACATGCCATCAACGAGGCCAGCACTCATCTGGTAACCTTCGTGGACAGCTACCGCAAACTCACGGCTCTGCAGGAGCCTGTCCTTACCGACATCGACCTGAGCACGATGGTGTGTCACACTGCCCATATATTTCCACACGTCACCTGCAGGTCCGATGTACCACAGGGAACCGTCATCCACACCGACGAATCACTCACCCGTCAGGTATTGGTGAATATCATCAAGAATGCCGTGGAGGCAGGGGCCAGGACCATCGGATTCACGTGGAAGGACAATCAGCTGCATGTAAGCAATGATGGGGCACCCATTCCGGCCGAGGTGCGCAGGGACATCTTTATTCCTTTCTATACCACCAAGACCACAGGCTCAGGCATCGGTCTCTCTCTGTCCCGACAGATTATGACCATGATGGGAGGCAATCTGTTGCTGGCCGAAAATGCTCATGGCGGATACCACGCCACCTTCATCCTCCAGTTCGGGCCCGATCAACCCTCATAACCTCATGGTATTAGCAAAGCATCAAGCCTCTGAAGGTCCTTGGGTCTGCCAAACAACCGGAGCAGACGGACACAGTCCTGCAGAGAGGCATAACGGATGCCGTCACTCTGCAGCACCCGGTCAACCCTGACAGGAGTCCATGAACTTTCATGAAGCACCTCAAGGTCTCCGCTCAAGTCTATCTCCACACCCTCAACATCCACCCATGCATGCAGAGAACGGAAGCGTCCTCCTGGAGCATCTCTGTCATACAGGCGCACCTGGGGAAGGAGGGCAAGCATGCGTCGCACCCCTGACTCCGTCAGAAGGATATCCACATCGTGTACCTCCACGTCGGGCAAGCCGTTCAAGGCCAAGGCACACGAACCATATATGCACCACGAAGGGTCGGCCTGACACAGATAGGGGGAGACCATCCGCACAGCGCGGATAATCTCCCCCATGGATTTCTTTGATGATGCTGCGGTCATAGCAGATACCGACTGACTATTTCCTCTGCTTCAGATATTTCTTTCCACTCTGGATAAAGACTCCTGAGTCGGGAGGAGTAGGGAGGTGGACACCTGAAAGGTTATAGACGCTCTTGTCATCCGTGAACACGGCCTGACTGACATCCTTGACACCGTCACCATCAACCTGCAAGGGATGGATGGTGATACGGTCAAAGTTGGGACCCCACATATCAGCATAACTCTGGAAGGTGATGGTGTTTGCACCTTCCTTCAGCTTCACGGGAATCATCTTCCAGCCCATACCCTCGGGGTTGAAGGTCTTGACCATGTCATAATTACCCTGGAACTTGACGGTATCGCCTACCTGCTCCCCATTGACCAGCAGCTGGGTTACACGCAACCCCTCGGTCATGTAATAGACGGTGAGCAGATAGTCACCTGCCTTGTCGGCCATGACTTTGTTGAACTGCAGTTTGTTGCCCAGACCTATATAGCCCACATAGCCTCCACCCGAAGCATGCAGGGTGCTGTAGCTATTACGCTTGCCGTTACCCGTAAGCATGTTGGACATTGACTCTGCCTCATAGGTGACTCTCTCGGCAGGTACATCCAGATCATCACGAGTGGAGACCTGCATCAGGAATCCTCCCTCAGAGATTTCCTTGAGGTTCACACTTTCTCCCTTGGTCACCTGCACCTTGCTGAACTTAAGGTCGGTGCGGCACGTGCCATCACGGTAGATATAGGCAGTATAGGTCTTACCCTCATCCAGGAAGTCGAAGGTAACCTTACAGGTACGGGCATTCACATTGATACCTGACACCCACCAGTCATCACCATGCCTGCGGGCCACGGTGGCATATTGTCCCACCTGTCCCTCCAGCAGTTTGGTCTCATCCCACACTGTGGGCAGGCGCTTCATAATGTCCTTGCCCAGGAAGTAACGCAGGTTCTCGGGGCATTCGGCGATGTGCACGATACCGCTCTCGAAGGCCGTCATGAGGGCCATGTGATGTCCCATGCTCTGCCGGGTGATGAGGCTTCCGTTTTGGGTGGCAAAGTCCCCAGGGGTGTAGTCGGCCGCTCCCACCACATTGCGGGTGAACATCAGATTGAGATGATGCTCTGCACTGATATTCCCCGGAGCCCAGAAGTTGTTCTCTCCACCATAGATACCCTCCTGAGTCACGAGGTAAGGATAGGTGCGGCGCAGACCGGATGGGCGTGTACAACCATGGAAGTTGACCAGCATCTTATACTTGCCACAGAGTTTGAGCAGGTTCTCCATGCGGGTCATAGTCTCCTTGGAGTCATCCTCCCAGAAGTCTATCTTGATACCCTTGATGCCCCAGGCAGCCCATTGCTTGAGGGTCTTCTCCATGTTGGCGTTGGAGAAAGACTGGTTGTCGCTCAACCTGGCCGTCTGCCACAAGAGGCACTCCACACCGTTCTGGTTGGCATGCTCCACAAGCTGAGGAACCCAGCTGGAACTCCATCCTCCGTCAATGAGGGTGTAGGGCCACCCCATCTCCACGGCAAAGTCAGCATGGGCATATTCACCATCCTTGATACTGCCATACTTCTTCTGAACAGATACCTTGTTTCCATCCGAGCCGCCCCAATACCAGGCACACACACCCGGCTTTATCCAGGACATATCCTCTATGGAAGTGGCCGGACAAAGGTTCTCGGCCATGGTGGTCTCGAATACGGTGGCCAGGTCACCTGCCACCACCATTCTCCAGGGCGTGTAGGCAGGCAAGGTGCACACGATGGTCTGCTCCTTGTCCTCGGCATAGTCCTTGGTCTCGCCCGTCCAGGCATAAGAGAACTCACCCACAGTCGGTTCGGCCTTGATAAGCGAAGTGCAGAAGATGCCTCTGTTGTCGGCCTCGGAAATCAACATATAATCAGTCCCGTCGGACACCAGGGTGGGCGAATTGAAACGGTCATCCTCTGCCGCCACAAGTGATGACCAGGTGCTGTACTTCGCATAGTGGCCCTCGTAAGGATAGTCGGGGTCCTGAATGTTTTTCCTGAACTTAAATGCCAAGCAGTCCTTAAAACTATTCACCCGGATGCGAGAGGTCTCACCCGTGAGGGAAACCTTCACGTTGGAGCCGTACTTGGGGAGGACATACCGGAAAGCAAAACCATCATCGTAAAGACGGAACTGCACCGTCTGCCTCAGACTGTTCTTCTCTGTCACCACCGACAGGATGTTGCAATGGTCCCGATATTGGCTCCGTTTGCCCACAGGCAGAGAGTAAGGAGTGTCCACCTCTGCTGTCACAGAGGACACGAAGGTCAGTCCTTCTGACAGGTCCACAGCGGCAGTCTTGAGGCCGAGAGGGGATTCTGCCACCAGCAGGCGACCATCCTTCGTCACACTGTAAGTAAGCTTGCCAGAGGTGAAGCTTACCGTGGCCTGAATGTTACCACTGGGTGAGGACACCGTATAATCCTCGGCCAGAGCTGTACCGGCGGACAAGAGTAATCCTGCACAAAGCAGGGCATGCAGTTTGTTCATATCTTTATACCTTTATACCTATATTATATTCTTGTAAAGAGACAAAGGCACAAGCCCGGCTCTCTTCATATTGTCTCTCACAGCCTTCAAGCCTCCACGGCCCTCATGCAGAGAAGTAAAACACACTCCTCCCCTTACAATAAAGACACTGCAGGGGGAGGAGTGGTGAAATATTACTTAACCAAAACCTTCACACCATTGATGATGTAGAGGCCGCGGCCCATGGTCTTCACATCGTTCAGAGTAGCATTCTGACGAAGCAGCTGACCGTTCAGGTCATATACGTTGCCTCGCTTAGCCACGTTCTGAATGGTATTGCTGATAGAAGTCCAATCAGTGAAGTTGCCATTAATCTGGATAGCCAGGTCACACTCCACGTCAGCAGGCTTGGTCACCTCACCATAGGCCAGGTAAGCAGAGTAAGCAGGTACGCTGAAGTTGCGACCGGTATCCACACCCTCAATGCCCTTGGCCTCGTTACCCTTGAAGCATACATATCCGGTGCCGATCCACTTATCCATGAATGTTCCGTACATGCCTGCCTGGCTCTTGGGCTGAGCAGTCATTTTGTTGCCCAGATAGAGGTAAACGTCCTCAGCAGCGACACCGTCATACTGACCCTCGGGAATCACGAAGAAGGGAGTACCGGCCTCAATTTCTCCTGACATGTTCACCAGACCCAGGAAGGAAGCACCGTCCTGCTCGAAGCAACCCACAGGCATGTATACAGAACCAAAGTCGGTGGCCACATCGTAAGGCAAGCAGATGGGAGTTACATCACCAGCCAGACGGTTGATGACTCTTTCGGGCTTGTAAGACTCCAGGTCGACATCCTCAACAGGCATAATCAGATAACCGGAGTTGCAACCAGGCTGTGAGTCGTCCCAAGTACCCACGAAGCTGCAGGTACTCTCCCATGCATTCAGGTGAGGATAGCTGATTGTTGTACCATCGATATGGGTCATGTAAAGCACGTTCTGTCCGTAACCGATGGGCTTAACCGTAAAGGCAGAGGGTGACCACTGCAGACTGATATTGCCATTGGTGGTCAAAGGCTTGCGGTAGATGAACAAGCCACTGGCACGGTTCTGAATGGCATAGGTGGAGTCTGTGAGAGGTACGAAGCGGAACTGAGAAGCATATTCGTTGGTTACCTGGTCATCGCTGAAGTAATAAAGCTCTGTTCCGGGAACCACCTGGTCGCTCTCGAGTACGCTGCCTACACCATCCACACGTACGCCTGCTGCTATGCGCTGGTCGTAGAGGGTTCCGTTGGGGATAGAGTTCTTGCTCCACTGGTTAGCATCGAAGTTCTCCTCTGAATCGAACTGGAAGTGATACCACTTGTTGGTATCCACACCGATAGCAGAGCTATAGATGGCAGCCTTGGCAGCCAGGATGTCCTCCACATACTTGTCGTTCTGCTCTTGAGTATACTTACCTGCATCGTCATAAGCAGTAGCCTCCTTGAGGATATTCTCCAGTGCCAAGCCAGTCTCATTGGTTGCCCAGTAACCAGGATTCTCGCCTACTACCACATAGCTGGGAATCTTGAGGTTGCTGGCGATGGTGTTGCGCAGGTTGGTGGGATCTACCAACAAAGCAGTCACAGCCTCATAAGCCTCCACCAGCTCGTTGTACTGCTCCACGGTGAGGGCGTCCATATCAAGTGAGGGATAAGCGGCTACGATGTTGTCCAGACGAGTTGCCACTTCACCCATGCCCTCAAACTGGGAAGTCTTGTTCTTGACAGAGGGATAGAGCTGGAAGGTGGCGTAATGGCCACAGTTGGTGTAGCCCTGGTTTCGGTTGTCAGTGGCATCCTCCTCATAGAAGCGCAGGTACTTGTAAGGCTCTGTGATGGTGAAGGGCTGGGAGTAGACATCCTTCTGTCCGCTTTGCCATGGAGTGGACACATTGTCGCAGATAAGCGTCCAGTTGGTATCAGCAGTCTCCTGCAGGGCAGCCTCATCATTCGTTCCATACAGGCTGGTACGTATCATATGGTCATTAGCGGTATTACGACGCAGGCGATATAACTGATAGGTGCCTATCA
>JBJFDX010000296.1:0-1727 GCA_051890235.1 Bacteroidaceae bacterium
GATAGGTTGTTTTGGTGGAGGGTCAAACTTCGGAGTTATTTCCTTCCCTTTCATGCGTCATAATATTCTGGAGGGAAAAAGTACGAGGTTCATTGCTGCAGAACCAGCCAGTTGCCCTAAACTTACTCACGGCGTGTTCCAGTATGACTTCGGAGATGTGGCAGGCTATACACCCCTCTTGCCCATGTATACTTTAGGTCACAATTTCATGCCTGCAAATATTCATGCGGGTGGTTTGCGTTATCATGGGGCAGGTGTCATCGTCAGTCAGTTGCTCAAGGACGGACTGATGGAGGCCACAGATATCAAGCAACTTGATTCCTTCAAGGCGGGCATGCTCTTCGCTCGTGCCGAGGGTATTATTCCTGCTCCAGAGAGCTGCCATGCCATTGCTGCTGCAATCAATGAAGCAGAGAAGTGCAAAGAGACAGGTGATCAGAAGGTTATTTTATTCAATCTCTCAGGTCATGGCCTTATTGATATGACAGCCTATGATCAGTATCTCTCCGGATCGCTTCAGAACTATGAGTTTACCGATGAGGATGTTCAGAAGAATCTCGAGAGGATAGAGAAATACGTTTAGTTAATTGACTTCCTCAGCGCCCATGCCAGATGGGTGTGGGCGCTGGATAATCTTTATAATCTAAAATAGCAGCAACATGATTGAGAAGCATAACAAGGAGCGTAGGATGTACATGCGTGTGCGTAACCTGTGTGGCATCTTGGGTGTTGTCTTGCCTTGGCTGGCACTCTTCTCGGCAGGTGTGGCCAATCATCCCAGTTCGGAATGGTGGTGGAGTATTTCAGCCACCTATTATCAGTCTCCTGCTTTGGTAGGCGTTCTTTGTCCTGCCTGTATTGTGCTTATTTCCTATATCGGCTACAATAGACTGGATAATTGGATTACCACTCTGAGCGGCATTTTTGGTTTGGGCGTTGTGCTCTTCCCCTGTCGTGTGTCATGGATTGCTGATGGTACGCCCGTGGGATTCTTTCAGATTCCTATTGAGATTTCCACCCATCTGCATACGATTTGTGCCGCCTTCTTTTTCCTCCTTATAGCCTTTAATAGTTTCTTCCTCTTTACTAAGACGGGCGGCGAGATGACTTCGCGTAAGCGCATACGCAACCGCATCTATCGCATATGTGGCGCAAGCATGCTTTTCTTTGAAGTGGTATTTGCTATGCTTACTTTATTTGATGCTCCTGGTTATTGCGTGATGATTATAGAAATTATCCTGCTGCATCTGTTCGGTTTTGCCTGGTTGACCAAGGGTGAGGCATTCCCTTGCTTCAATGATGTGGAGGAGATGTAAATAATATGCGAATGAGAAGCCTGATATAAGCGCTTTTTTGTAATTTTGCATAAATTAATTGGAGTGGAACAGTTTGCGACTCTATTTGAATATCCTTTGTCAGTAATGCTGGCAGTTGCTTTCCTGCTGATGGTGTGGTTCTTGTACCGCTATGCCAACCATCTTTGGTGGGTTAGGATGTGGGGTAGTCGTAAGTGCGGCATTACTCTTATGGTATTAGCGTCAGTTTGTTTGTTGATAGAGGGCTCGTGGTCCGTTCCCATACATTCGAGTGTAGTTTTTGCTATTCTGATGTTTCTCCTGCTTATTTCGCTTTCTTTGGCTATTCTGAAGGGATTTTGTCATCATGCCGGTTGGACTTTCCTACTCAATCATTTAGGCATTTTCCTCATTCTGTTTGCCTCATATTTT
>JBJFDX010000297.1:0-1725 GCA_051890235.1 Bacteroidaceae bacterium
CCCCAAGCAGAGTCCCCATCTGATAAGAACCAACCTGACGGAAGGGGCCTGTAGGCTTCAACGACGTAGCGGCATAGAGATGTTCATTGGCCGAATAATACATGATGTACCTGTTCCCCACGTGATATACCTCAGGAGCCCAGAACCAACGGTTTTCGGTGGTATTGGACTTGCTCAAGGCCAACCCGCGATACCTCCAGTACTTTAAATCGGTGGAACTATAACAACGTATACCATCAGCATCATAAGTACCATAAGCATAGTATGTACCATCCTCAAGAAGAATATATGGGTCTGCCAACGGAACCTGGCTCTTATCAGATTGCGCCACAATTGGAGCATATACTCCTATCAGCAAAGCAAAGAAAATAAGAAGGAATTTATTCATAACACACTTTCTCATCAATATGATACATCAACGCACAGGCCATCCCGTAGCCTTTGCCATCTTGAGGGGGATTTCGGTATTATCCAAACGTCCGCGCAGTTCCTCTGCCCCTACTCCAATAGAAAAACAAGGAACATATCCTGCTGTATGGTCACCTGAGCCCCAAGTAATCTTTGCACACTCCGAGAGGACACGATTTACGGTACCCGCAAACTCACTGTCCTTCTGGTAAAGGGACTTCACGTCCACACCCTTACCATCCATTACGCGCTGAAAAGACCTCTGCAGACGAGCTGTCTGATCATCGCTCAACTTCACCTGATCCCAGAAACCGAAGTTTTCCTTGAGGAACTCCTGAACCACGTCCCAGCCATACTTTTCTCCATACTTATCGTGCAGGAGATGCAACTCCCTACCCAATTTCGATATACTCATACGCTGATGAGAGAGCACCTTGAGATTCATATTATAACCTCCACGACCCAATACGAAGCCACCTGTCTCATGATCGGCAGTAACCACGATAAGCGTTTCATCAGGATGCTGTTGATAGAACTCGTAGGCTACCCGTACTGCATCATCCATATCAACCACCTCAGGAATGAAAGCAGGATCATTGGCATGACATACCCAGTCAATTCTTCCGCCCTCCACCATCAGGAAAAAGCCGTCCTTAGAATCCTGTTTCTTGGTTAGGAAATTGATACCTGCACGAGTGATATCGGCCAAGGTAAGGTCGTCCTTGGTCTGATCGAGAGCATAAGGCAGACCACCTCTGTCTATCTTGCTTGCCTCTTCGCTCTGGAAAAGAATTACCTTGTCTGCTTTCTTGCTTCGCTTCTGATATTCCTTATAACTCCTCACGATGGTATATCCCGCATCCTTGGCCTGCTGATAGAGGTCTGCACCTCCATCAGGATTTTGGGGACGTTCGAAATCAGAACCCGCAAAGAAATCAAAGTCTGTAGCCAGAAGCTGCTGCCCTATCGTGTATGTATCTCCCCGGTTTCCCGTATGAGCATAGAAGGATGCAGGGGTGGCATGGTCTATGGTGACACTGGTTGCAATTCCTACTGCCGCTCCCGCATCTTGAGCCCACTGAGCAATACTATACACAGGAGTTTCCAAATCCTTGAGTACGCCCAAGGCTCCGTTCTTTGTCTTGTGACCCGTAGCCAAAGCGGTACCTGCGGCAGCAGAGTCTGTAACATCAGCCGTTGCACTGGACGTGTTCACAAATGCAGAATAGGGGAAAGATGGAAAACAAAGAGGCTTGATTCCCAACTTACCCTCAAGTGCAGCCTGATAAGTCTCCACCGCATTCACCTGATTCACAC
>JBJFDX010000298.1:0-1720 GCA_051890235.1 Bacteroidaceae bacterium
AGGACTTTCGCAACGCTACAACAATGTGTGGATGAACGGATGCGCCGTACCATCAAGTGAGGCAGACCAGAGGGCTTTCTCTTTTGACATCATACCTTCATCACAGATTGAAAACATGAAGGTGGTCAAATCTGCTGCTCCCGAATATCCTGCCGACTTCTCTGGGGGGTTCATCATGGTAAACACCAGAGATGTACCGGTCAAAAATTCGTGGAACGTAAGTCTCGGAGGTAGTTTCAATGATGAGACTCACTTCAGGGACCAACTCTATTATAGTGGTAGTGCAACCGACTTTTTGGGATTTGACAATGGCAAGAGAGGACTTCCCAATGGAATCAATAGCACACTTCATAAGCAAGGAAACGGTTTCTCGTTGCTCAACAACGGACTGAACAATGATTGGACCACAGGGAAGCGCACCCCATTGGCAGACCTCAGTCTTTCAGGTAACGTGTCGCAGCGATGGAAGACGCCTCATGAGCAGATTATAGGGCTCAATGCCAGCATCAACTATACCCATTCCTATCGCACTCTGGAGCATATGACCAACAATATGTTTGGAGCTTATGATGTGTCACATGACAAATCCAATTATCTGCGCCGTGCCACGGACAATCAGTATAGCGGCAATGTAAGACTGGGAGCTCTGCTGGGACTGGTGTGGATATCCACGGACAACAGGCAGAGGGTGGAGTTCAAGCAGATACTCAATCAACTGGGCAAGAACCGATACACTCATCGCCTGGGTTATGACGCACAGAACGACTATACCGAACAGGCCGAATATTATTACCAGAGCCGCACCACCTATAACGCAGGTTTTCAGGGCAAACACATCGTAGATGAGGACAACAAGATAGACTGGAACCTCGGATATGCATATGCCAACCGTAATCTTCCCGACAGACGGAGATATACAGTGGTGGAGCAGGAAGATGGGGGAATGGAGGTGGAAAACCTCAATGACATCAATCGTGAGTTCTCTTTCCTGGGAGAGCACCTGTTCTCTGGAGGTATCAACTGGAAGCGCGACTTCTCATTGGCAAGAATCAAGCCCTCTCTGAAACTGGGAGCTTATGCCGAGTACAAAAGTCGTCAGTACGATACACGCTTCTTCACATACGCTTGGCCAACAGGACAGTTGCCCCTGCAGATGCGCTCCCTGGATGTGCCTACCCAGTTGCTTACCGATGCCAACTATGGCGAGGACGGACTTTACTTGCTCGAGCAGGTGGACTGGACAAACAACTACGAGGCAAAAAACAATATGCAGTGCGGATATGCCTCTGTGCTCTTCCCCCTGTTTGACGAATGGCTTGACGTGTATGGCGGAGTGAGGTTTGAGTCCTTCAATACCCGACTCATCTCCAACACCCGCAGGCAGGAATATTCACCCCTGACCACAAAGTATGTCTATAATGATTTCTTCCCCTCAGTAAACCTTACGGGACATATTTCCAAGAAGCAGCAGGTGAGGGCGTCGTACTCCAGAACAACCAACCGACCAGAGTTTCGCGAACTCTCCACCAGTGTGTATTATGATTTTGACCTTGCTTCCAATGTACAGGGCAACCATAATCTCAAACCCGCATATATCGACAATGTGGACTTGGGATGGGAGTGGTATCCCAATGCAGGAGAGGTCATCAGTCTGTCACTGTTTTACAAGCATTTTCAGAATCCCATAGAGTGGACATATACTGTGGCGGGAGGCACCGAT
>JBJFDX010000299.1:0-1719 GCA_051890235.1 Bacteroidaceae bacterium
TAGGTACGATTGATATCTGTACTGAAGGTTATGTTCTGTGGTGCGAAGGAAAGGTTTTGGGCCTTTACGATATCCAGCCATTTGGATTTTCCCTTGAGTTTCTTGAATGGTTCCCATGGTTTCCAATTGGGGTTCCATGAATAGTTCATACCGCCTTTCCATGCTTTCTCATGCTCATACACGGTAGTCTCCCCTTGTGTGCTTTGGCTGGAATGACTGTAATTGAAGGTGAAGTTGGCAGGATCATAGGGCATAGGGTGCTTACGTGTGGCAATATTTACCTTGATACCGCTGAAGGAGAGATTCTTGCTTACCTCTGTACGTGTGGTGAGGTTGCGCAAGGAATCCTTTTCCCGTTCTGTGGCGAGCGCATCCAAAGCGTCCTTGAGTTGCATGTCAGAGTCAAAAGGATTGTATTTGGGTTTTACAGTCTCTTTACTATAGCTATAATATAGAGGAACAGATACCTTGGCCTTTTCCGGCAGGATGCGTCCAAGTTCCATGTTTGTAGTTACGGAGTAGTTCAGATTGTCCTCGTCCTTGCGTGCTTGTACACTCTGCTCAATGCCTCCGAAGCCTGCAGTTTCCATGTGGGCATTTACTCCCACCGAACCGATATCACTCAGTTGGACATTCATGTTTCCTTGAGCAGCCCATCCACCATCGTTGGAGAACTCCTGCAGACGGAGTTCGTTGGCCCACACCTCAACGCTTTTGACTGTACGTCCATTGTTTCGTATACCTATCATGATGGTCTTTACTTCTCCCAAAGTGGGATTACCCATGATGGATATACGGTTTGATGGATTATTGTCATCGTATTCTGAGAACAAACGGGTCATGCTGGCTTGTCCCAGGCTACTTTGTGTATTGCGTGCTTTCTTCAGTTTGGTGAATATGTCCAAATCAATATCAAGCATATTCTCCTGAGGCCATACAGCAGCACGTCCGCTTGGACTGTAGGTGTCATATATACCCTCGGGAGTCAGTTTCAAGGGAACTTCATATTCGTAAAAGTTGCTCTTGTAATCCGAACCTAAACGCAGGAAGAGGCTGGTTTCTCCGTCGGCGGTTTCCGTGATGTTCTCGTTGAGAGCGTTTGCATGTACAAACATTTGCAGGTGCTTGTATTGGCGCATGTCGTAAGAGCAGTTCTTGTAGACGGCTCGTGCATCACCAGGGCTGAGGTTGCGTGCCACCATTGCCATCGCTTGCTCGTTGCTTTCTACCAACTGAGTCTGTGTGGGGTCGGTTACTCGACTGATGCCGGGAGGTAGGACATAGTTGACAGGAGTCTTGTCGTTGTTCTCCTCAATGTTGACGGTACTTACTTCCAGTGTGGCACTCTGTGCAGGTGCTTCGCCGGTGTAGAGAGCTTGCTCGTAGGTTCTCCAATCCCCGTGGACAAGGTCCAGGGTGGCCAGACGCAGGATGATATCCTCGTGGAAACCTGTGAGGAACATACGCATGAAACGTATGCTGGTGAAATCCTGTATATTTCCTACCTTTTGCTCGTAACTATCAAGGGGAATGCGGAACAGGTACCATGTGCATTCTTCGGTATTGCCATTACGCAGTTTGACACTTGCCGTACGTTTGTCTGCTATATGGTTGCGTCCAACTACCATATCCTCAGGGCGTATGCTCACATGGTACTGATAATATTTTTCGTATTCGTTAAGCGTGTAGTCCTGGTTGATATCTTCCACGTCGGGCGTG
>JBJFDX010000300.1:0-6064 GCA_051890235.1 Bacteroidaceae bacterium
CAAAATGCCCTTGGAATAATCCTTGGCAATGGATTCTATGACGTAGTTAACCTGAACATACCCTGTTCAAAGTTTGGCGATGAATGCCTGAGACTGCAACTGCACCTGACCTACGAAGATGGAACAACACAGATAGTCAAGACAGACGAAAGTTGGCAGACAAAGCCCTCTGCCATCACTCTCAATGGTGTACATGCAGGAGAAATCTACAACGCCAATCTGGAGACACCTCTATGGGCTACTACAGAAGACGACAGCCAAGGATGGCAATACGCAAAATGCATCGAAGGTCCCACAGGAGTGATGACTGCCCACACAGCTCCCACTGACAAGATTGTAGAGACGCTCAACCCCATCAGTCTGCATCAACGTGAAGATGGAGCGTGGGTGGTGGATTTCGGCAAGGAAATATCAGGATGGTTACATCTGAAGGGACTGAAGGGAGAAAAAGGTGATACCGTAAAGGTGGACTATATCAGCGAATCCGTTCAAGGCAACATGCGCTATGTGATGAACGGGAGCGGTAATGAAGAGTATGCCCCACGATTCACCTGGTTTGCCTTCAGCAAAGCTGTAATCTCAGGTGTCAAGGAACTCACGACAAAGAATCTGACTGCCGATGTGGTAAATACTCATGTTGAAAGGTTTGCCAACTTCCATACCACCGATACCCTCTTCAACCGTATCAACGAGATATGGCAACGCTCACAACTCGATAACATGCATGGAGGAATTGCCAGCGACTGTCCACACCGCGAACGTCTTCCCTACACAGGTGATGGCGAAGCTGCTTGTGCCACCGTAATGCACAACTTCGATGCTGCAGCCTTCTATCAGAAATGGATTCGTGACATACGTGATACGCAGAACAAGGCGACAGGTTATGTGCCAAACTCTGCACCCTGGGAACCAACCGCTGGAGGAGGAGTAGGATGGGGAGCAGCCATGAACACCATGCCCTGGGAATATTACATACAATATGGCGACAGGAAAATCCTGGAGGATAATTTCGAATCCATGAAGAAACAAGTGGAGTATATGACCACATGGGTACAGCCCGACGGCACCATGTTCCAACAATTGGCAAGCATAGGACAGACCGAGCCCAATTACTGGCTTTGTTTGGGAGACTGGGTACCACCTTATGCCGTACCCTCTGAGGAACTTGTACACACATTCTTCCTCTGGCTCTGCAGCGAATATACGGCTCGTGCTGCAGCCGTATTGGGAGAGAAAGCCGATGAGCAAACCTTCCGAGCATTGGCTAATCGTACACGTGACGCTTTCCATAAGAAATACTACAACGCAGAAACAGGATCGTATGGTGACAATGGTCACAACATATACGCACTTGTGATGGGCGGCATGCCTGACAACCAGTGTACACGTGTTGTGGAAGCGCTCAAGCATGAGATAAACGTCACACATAATGGACATATCAATACTGGTTTTCTTGCCACAAAGTTCTTTTTTGAGACGCTCACTGACAACGGATTGCATGATGTTGCCGTAGAAGCCATGAGAAAAGAGGATTTCCCAAGTTATGGCTACTGGATTAAGCAAGGAGCTACCACCACATGGGAACAATGGGATTGCGCAAATTCACACAACCACCCAATGTTTGGTGGTGGGCTCACATGGTTCTATCGTCGGCTGGCAGGCATCTGTGCCGACCCTTCAGAACCAGGTTACAAACACATCATCATACGTCCCTACCCCATCAAAGATCTGGAGAACGTGCATTACAGTTATCAGACGCGCTACGGCATCGTATCATCCGACCTCACGCAAAACTCGTTAGGCAGCACACTGAAAGTCACCATTCCCGTGGGCAGTTATGCGACCCTCTATCTGCCAACCACGTCAGACAACATCACAGAGAATCAGAAACCTGTGAATGAATCAAAGGGTGTGACGATGAAGGGAACAGAGGACGGACGAACAGTACTCACACTGAAACAAGGTACATACACCTTCCGCTACTAAGCATCAGCTATACAAACAAAAGCAAGCCTGTACCCAGACGATATGTCAGATACAGGCTTGCACTTTTAACCCGAATCGGTAATCAAAACTTACCAGCCTCATCAGTAACGTCATTTCGCTTCGCTTGGAAATAGATACAGGCACGAAATGAGCGTTACCCTAGGGCATTAATCTATTTCACTCTATTATTCTCAGGGAACACGACTGTGGGTCTGAATGTCTTTGCCTCCTCAAAATCCATCAACGCATATGAGATGATGATGAGTTCATCACCCACCTGAACCTTACGCGCGGCTGCTCCATTAAGACATATGCACCCAGAACCTCGCTCTCCTTTGATAATATAAGTTTCCAAACGCTCACCATTGTTATTGTCCACGATTTGAACTTTCTCTCCGGCAATCATTCCCGCTGCATCCAGCAAGTCCTCATCGATGGTGATACTGCCCATGTAATGCAGATTAGCCTCCGTAACCGTTACGCAATGAAGTTTGGACTTCAATACCTCAATCATCATGACTATACCTGTTTACTTATATCTAATATGATCAATGAGCCGAATAGGCTGTGAACCACAGAAGACAGTAATGCATCCTACCACGCTATCACTATCATCCCACGACTGCACGTCGGCCAATGTGTTTCCGTCTACGATACTGAAATACTGAACCTCGAGTCCATCCACCGCATTGATGTTCTTCACCACATAATCATGGGTGGCTACCACATTCAGCCCTTGAGCTTTGCTTTCCTTCAGCACTCGGTAAATATTGGCTGCAATGACACGTTCATCGCTGGAGAGCAAAGTGTTTCGGCTGCTCATGGCAAGTCCACTCTCTTCTCTGATGACAGGACAAGGTACAATTTGAAGTTTGAAACCAAGGTCATCCACCATCCTGCGAATGACAGCAATCTGCTGATAATCCTTTTCCCCGAAATACGCTCTGTCAGGCTGCACGTAATCAAAGAGTTTGCTTACAATCTGACAAACACCATTGAAATGCCCTGGACGCATGGCTCCCTCCATCACGCTGTCAGTGGGAGGATAACTGAAGTGTCGGGTATCTGGTTCCGGATAAATTTCCTCCACGCTGGGAGCAAAGGCAATGGTAGCCCCTTGGCGCTGAAGAAGTTGGCAATCGGCTTCCAAAGTACGAGGATACTTGGCCAAATCCGTCTTATCATTAAACTGAGTGGGATTTAAAAAGATGCTTACCACCGTGGCATCATTCTCCTGCACGCTTCTCTTCACAAGCGATGCATGCCCCTCATGCAAAGCACCCATAGTTGGTACCAAACCCACAGTGGTACCCTTCTGAGAGCGCAACTTCTGGAGCTCTGCCTGCAATTGGGCAATTGTGTGAACTACTTTCATTTCTTAATTTACATTCAATAGACCAAGCACTATGACTGTCTGTCTCCCCGAACGAGAACACGACAAACAAACATCCAACAATGCTGCTTATCCACATGAAGTCAAAAAAGCGCTGCAAAGTAACACAGAAAAACAGAAACAAGAAAAGGTTTTTGAGAAATATTCATCCCCTTACTGAAAATCAACGGCCAAACAGCCACTCCAAGTGCCAAAAACTTCGTACCTTTGTAGATAATATGAAAAAAGACGTGATGATTAAAGCGAAAAAGATTCTGTTTATCACTCAGGAAATGACTCCTTACGTTTCCGATTCCCAATTGGCCGCATTGGGACGCAAAGTGCCACAGGCCACCCAGGAAAGCAAGAAAGAGATACGCACGTTCATGCCCAAATGGGGACACATCAACGAGCGCAGAAACCAGTTGCACGAAGTGATACGACTGAGCGGAATGAACATAGTGGTTGATGACACAGACCACACATTGGTCATCAAGGTCGCCAGCATTCCTGCCGCACGCATGCAAGTATACTTCATCGACAACGATGATTTCTTCACCAAAAGAAAGATGGCACGCGATGATAAAGGACAGGAATACAAGGACAATGCTGAGCGTGCAGCCTTTTTTGCACGAGGTGTGCTGGAGACTGTCAAGAAACTACGCTGGACGCCAGATATCATCCAATGTCAAGGATGGATGTCAAGTTTTATCCCCGTGTATCTGAAGGAAGCGTACAAGGACGAACCCTCATTCCGCGATTGCCGCATCGTCTTCGCACCTGCCGAAGATAGCCTGAAAGCAGAACTGCCAGACAACATCAACGGCATATTAGACTTCAATGGCATCACTCCAGAAGCTCTCGAAGGTACCAATGAGACCAACGATATGCAGACTCTCAACCGTCTGGGCATGAAATATGCCGACGGCATCATGATTCTGAAGAGCGAGACCTCCTTGCTGGACTATGCCGAGAAGACCGGGAAACCCCTCCTCACCGCCGAGACCCCAGAAGATTTCTGCAATATAGCACCTGCCTTCTTCGACGAAATATGGGCAGAAGGCAAAGAAGAAACCACTGAAGAAGATGAAGAATAAAGGAGCACTGGCCACACTACTCATCATGGCCACACTACTCATCACGGCATGTGACAGCGACACTGCCACCATGGGCATACCCTCAAAGGATGAAGAGGTATTCCCCTCATATGACACCTTTCAGGCATATACACGTTCTGAACTCATGGACTCCGTGCTGGGAAACAGCACAAGAAGTTACCTGGGAAGTATCGATGATCCAGAGACAGGCACACGAATCAGAGCAAACTTTGCGGCCCAGTTCCACACCTTTGAAAACTATGCGTTCCCCAAACTGGCACAAATGTTTCCTGAGGGCAAGAAGGACTACAGCATCGACTCAGTAAAATGCGACTCCATAGAGTTACGCCTTTATTTTGACAAATACTACGGAGCCAAGAATGCGCCTCTGAAACTGGAAATTTATCCTTTGGACAAGGAGAACATTCTGGAAGAGGAAGAGGATTATTACACCGATATCGACCTGGACCAATACATACAGCCCGGCAGTATGCCCATAGCCACCAAGGTGTTCACACCAGAGGACTATAATCTTGCTGACGCAGAATTGGGTAGCTCCACACATAGTGACAACGTGCACATCACCTTGCCGGACTCTATAGGAACACAGATAATGAAGGCATATTATGCTAACCCTGAATATTTCAAGGACTCCTATACCTTCATACGTAAGGTATGCCCAGGATTTCTCTTCAAAATCAAGAGTGGAAATGGAAGCATGCTCAGCATAGAAGCAAGTACGATAAACATCTACTTCAGTTATTACAGCAACGAGAAACGTGATTCCATATGTAACGGATTGGGACGTTTTGCCGCAACGCCCGAGGTAATACAAAGCACACAGTTTACCAACGACGATCTGAAGCAATTGGTAGAAGACGTGGACACATGCACCTTCCTGAAGACACCCGCAGGAATACTTACCGAAGTGGAATTGCCCATCAATGACATCTACAGTAAACACGAGAATGATAGTGTAAGCCGAGCACAACTCACATTTACAAGAATCAACAACACAATATCCTCACAACAGTCCTTGGGCATCCCGCAGTCACTCCTGCTGGTAAGAAAGGACGAGATGACCTCCTTCTTCAGAGAGAGAAAAGTGGCGGACGCAAAATCCTCATACACCACCTCATACAGCAGTACGTACAACACATACACCTTCAGCAACATCAGTCGTCTCATCAGCCTCTGCCAACAAGAAAAGAAAAAAGGCATGGCAAAGGAGAACATCAGCGAGAAGGAATGGGAGCAAAGACACCCCAACTGGAATAAAGCAGTATTGATTCCCGTGGACATAAGTACCACCAGTGACACGTATGGCAATACCTACCAGGTGAGTGTAACACATGACATGGGCATGAATAGCGTACGCCTGCAGGGAGGTCCGCACCATCCCATCAGCATGCAAGTCATCTATAGCAGATTCAAGCAATAAGAATCTGGCACACAGATACAGCACAAAAAGGCGACCCCGATAAGTTGTGGTCGCCTTTTCTTTTTGACAACATGGTTGTTGTCAGAGAAGATATACTTACTTGGCCCGAGAAATATATCTTCTATCGCCGATGCAATATATCTTCTTTTAAAAGTTAATAGTATTGCA
>JBJFDX010000301.1:0-1689 GCA_051890235.1 Bacteroidaceae bacterium
CCCTGGCCGAGAAACTGGACATAGGGACAATTATCAACAAGAAGACCATAGCGGCAAGTCACATCTACCAGATGATGTTGGATACAGACGTGGCCAACGTGAAATGTCTGACAATTGCCAATGCTGATGTTGCAGAATTTATTGCCAGCGAAGGAAGTCTTGTAACAGAAAAGCCTGTACGCGACCTTCGACTTCCCAGAGGTGTCACCTTGGGAGGACTGGTACGTGACGGCATAGGTTGCCCCATACACGGACATACACAAATCCAGCCTAATGACCGCGTGGTGGTATTCTGTCTGAGCGGATTAATCAAGAAGATGGATCGCTACTTCTGCCGACCCACCTCTGCCATCAATCGAGTAATATCAGCCTTAAGCAACTGATACGGAGGGCTCTGGCGATAGCCGGAGCTTTTCTTTAACATCACATCCACGCTGCAGATACTATGCTCGTAACTACTCCATTCGTTCTGCATCTGAGTCTGATGAACTGCCAACCGACTTATCTCACGCTCACGTTCTCTGCGCAGGATGTTGCATACTGGAGTAAGCAGCGGCATGACAACACCATCAAAAAGAGTGTGTCCCTGAATATACAGATAAGTGGTCTCTGAGGTGAGCCCCATGGATAGAAGTTCATCACGCAGAGGAGCATAGGTCTTACGTCCCTGTGGATAACGTCGCTGCAGCATAGAGATGTACTTATTCACCTTATGCCGCAGACTGTCAAGAGCCCCCTGCCCGCCTTTTGCCGGTGAGATATTATGGAAAGAAACCACCTCATCAAACTTACTCATGCTGAACTCACGATAGTATCCATAACGATAAGCCCACACATTCCATACAAACAAAGGCCACACGATTCGGCTAAACTCCGTCATGAAGGCTTCCAAGTCCATGACACTTCGGTCATTGAGCGTGCTCATCACGCAAGCCATGTGCAGATTGGGAGCATAACATTGGTAGTTCTCGATGGCATAAGCATAGGTATGCAGCACATGAGGGTTGGAACAAACCATACGGCTGGTCTCGGTACATCCCTGCATAAGCCAGTCATAGTCGGCATCCACACATGCAATCATAAACTCTCCAAGCCCAGGACCAAGCTGATTCATGAGAGCACTCTTCTTACCACGCTCGAGCGAGGTACGGCTTGGGAGCATCACTTCAAAGTAATGATGTTCATCCTCAAACTCCTGCAGGACAGAACGCCAGAAGAACACATCATCATAACTCTCCACATAAGCCACGATACGATGTCTGGCTGTACTCGGTCGCAATTGATTGGCTGCCTGAATATACTGTGAATTCAGAGCATCCTGCAATCGTTTGCCTTGCTTTTTAGGCAACATGGCTGCGTATGCCTGAGCTGCATTCATGGCACCGGCGGCATCCTTGGGAATCATAAGATGATATCCTCCACATTGGTAACACAATCAGCCCATCCATCCATGATGACTGCCGGACTGTGTGTGGTGAGTATGACCTGAACATTGGGATTAAGGTCACGCACCAGGCCCACAAGTCTCTGCTGCCATTCAATATGCAGGCTCACCTCCGGTTCATCCATAAAGAGAACGCACGACTTGCGATTCTGCACCAGGACAGAAAGCAGGATGATGAGCATCTGCTTCTCACCACTGGAAAGTTTATAGGAGGGAATCACCTCGTCAAGAGATGTGAAGAATAT
>JBJFDX010000302.1:0-1687 GCA_051890235.1 Bacteroidaceae bacterium
GGGATGGACATGGAAAGACTTCTTATGTTGACATCAGAATTTCTCCTGAAGATTCGCTGGCGTGGGGATATGTGTATGATGACCGGTTCCGCCTGTATATCGGACACAAGAGAGAGATGCGAGGCAAAGGAGACGTGCGTACTCTTGGCATTGATTTATATTTTGATTTAGGGGCAAGGAAACTGCAGATACGTGACACAAGGCTGGACCATTCCTGTAGGATGTATGAAGGAGATGCAGGCGGAGAGGTCCTGGTTGGCTACGAACTTGGCGACTGCGTTCCTTTCTATGTGAGAAGCGCAGTCGGTGATACCATACGAGAGGTAAAATTCCTGGGAGCCCCTCCTTTTATTGTTCTGACATCCATTTCGGCAGGTTCGTGGGGAACATTCAGTCCTCCCACACTGTTTGCTCGTGTAGGAAATTGGCTTTATATACCAGGGATTCTGCCTGGTCACAATGTTTTTTTATCAGGAAATATGATGCACGAATCCTGTGGAGGTGGAAAGAGGAGGCGGAAAAAGAATAAACGAAGAATCGGATAAATATAACTTTGACATGCATGATTGGGATAGAGAGCCTATGAGGAATGTAGCGACGATGATAGGATTTGCTGTGAGTGAGGGCTTAAGTATCGGAATGGATTTTGCTTCGTCTGGTCCTTTTGGATCAGTTTTATGCAGGAGTATGGATGTGGCATTGGGCTTAGTCCGGCGTCATATACTTGGTACCACAGAGTTTGAAATCTATATAAATGGAAATGTCACATGGAAAAGGTAAATAAGACATACGTCATGAAGTACATGGGTCTCGCAGTCATTCCTCTCTTGTCAGCTATATTATTGGGGTGTGATTGTCGGGATGGAATATATGGAATGATTGAAGACCACGAACATGGCCTGGGGAGATATCTTGTACTTCCTTATGAGGATTCACTCATGGTAGACAGTTTGCCCAATCTGTCAAGCTGCTATGATCTTACTCGTAAGAATTTTTATTGTAGGGAAAAAGAACGGCTGCAAAGAACTCCAGACGACAGCACAGATTACACAGAAAAGAAATATCTCCTCACTTTCGTTCACCGGGCATCAGGGAGAGTGGATACGCTATACAATTACACCAAACCTGGAGGAAATGTACTTCTTTTTGGATACGTCAGTGGATATAAAAGGCATGAGAGATGGATGGTGCTCGAAAGCAAGGATGCGGAAGAAATATTGGGACGCAATTACTTGTGCCGGCCAATCCCCGATAAGCGTGTTGTTCAGTTGGATGACTGCACTTATGAGGGACAAGAGAAGTTTTTTGACAGTCGTATCGCCGATTACTGGATAGTATACCTCTACTCAACAGACTTCTATGGCCCCTTCAACATGAATGAGTTGAAGGTACAGATGCGTAAACTTGGCATCCCTTTACCCATGAAACTGTATGGAATATACGACCGATATGTCGATAATTACTCCGGTGAGCCTAATCCGAAGGCTTTCTATTGGCCCCGCCATCACTATCGGGAGGGGACATTGATAGAATAAGGAGGAAGCATAAATATACCAATAACAACCAATAAGAGAATAAGAGGAAGGAGTGATGGCAAGCAGCGCAAAGGGAACAATGGAAAATCCCTATTCCATGAGCGAATGTGACGAGATGCTGGACAACGGCACGTGGCCAGGTGGTTATGTGA
>JBJFDX010000303.1:0-1680 GCA_051890235.1 Bacteroidaceae bacterium
TGCAGAATCAGAACTACAAGACCTACATGGCCGAAACGGCTACTGCAAATGGTGTAAAATGTGAAGCGCTCAATGAGGATAAACTGGCTCAGTATTGGACTCTGGTGCAGGTTGGTAACAACTATGCCCTGCAGAATCTGTGCACAGAGCGGTATATTACTCGTCAGGGAGGCAGTCTGAGCAGACAATATACCACGCAGGTGGCAAAGCCTTCCGTGGGATTCAGTCTTAGCAGAACGGATGATGAGACCACCTATACATATTATATAGTTGATAATGGATCTGTCGGCCTGCATTGTGATCAGGCTTCCAACGTAGTGGGGTGGAGCACAACAGGCATCAGTTCCAGTACTTGGGGATTTGAGGAAGTGGAACTCACTGATGAATTCATACAGAATGGCCGGAAGGTCTTGGCCGACTATGCTCAATTGGTAGCTAATATCTCCACCTATAATACGACACTTTCCAATCTCTTCCTGGATAAGGCTTGTACCATTCTCAAGGAAGAGATACAGGCCCTGAATGATGAAGAGTTGGAAGCCAACAGCGATTATGCGTCCCTGACTGATGACATGAAGGCTATGGTGAAGAAGGTAAAGAACAATACTTGGCAGGTATATACTCGTGACAACGGATATAGCCGTGACTTTGAAAAGTTCTTCCGTGTACGTGATGATTATAAGGTGTACAGCAATTACAACAAAATGGCTTGGAATGAGTATTCCGGCATGAGCAATACATTCGGCAAGTTGTCAGGTCCCACAGGTATTGTTGGTAAGACAGGAGACATCATCTATATCTATTTGGATGAAGAACCAAGTGCAGATTGCACACTTCAGGCTGAGGTGGTGGGTGATAGCGAATCACCAGGTGACCATCAGACAGGTGTGACCACCAACCTGCATGCAGGACTTAATGTTGTGTTTATGAACGAGCCCAGCACTCTCTACATCTTCTACCAACTGGATGATCCTGAAAAGTACCTGGCCAATTATCCTGATATGAAGATGCATATTGAGGGAGGAGAATTGCAAGGTTACTTTGACCTCACACGAGGCATGACCAACGAGGATTGGATGTTGCTGCGTGAGAAACTGCTGGATAAGAGCAATATCGTGAACATGAAGGGTGAGAATGTCGTGCACGTCATGAGAAATGACTTGGTACAGAGTGCGCTTGCCGGGAGCAATAATGAGATGGAAGGTCTGGTGCGCGTATGGAGCAAGTTCATCCAATGTGAGGAAGAACTCATGGGATTCCAGGATGAGCTGGAGGGCCGCTTCCGCAATATTTGGAACGCATTCTCAGTCAACCATGGCTATATGTATGCCACCACTTACGGAACCTATTACAGCGATGGGACTCTGAGCACCGTGCTCAACTATAATACACTCACCACCACAGGTGGAGCAGTCTGGGGACCGAGCCATGAGATGGGACATAACCATCAGGCCTCTATCAATGTTGTGGGAGCCACCGAGGTGTCCAACAATCTCTTCTCGAATGTCAACGTGTATCTGCTGGGTATCACCACCACACGTGGTTCTGCAGTGCATGATACCTTCAATTCATTCGCCAAGAAGGTAGGATGGCTGGGTATGGATATCTGGCAGCAGACCCGTATGTATTATCAGCTCTATCTGTACTATCATGCCCAGGGACATAATCCCAAATTCTATC
>JBJFDX010000304.1:0-1678 GCA_051890235.1 Bacteroidaceae bacterium
ATGATTCTGGCTTATATTTTTGAGCAGATGTCTTTTCGTTTAGAGGGAGCAATGGGGGCCATTGTAACCGAAAAACGGGAAGACAGGTGACAAAAAGGAAGTTTGTAAGCGCATAACAGCCTACTGACCGATTAGGGTTAAAAACTAACATGATATGAATAGAAGAGATTTCATTCAAAGGTCTGCGGCACTTGTGGGTGCTGCATACGTCGGTGCTCCAGCTTTGGCTGTGGACATTCAAACGTTGGGTAATCCGAATCTGGTCATTGGTGTGCTGAGTGACATTCACTTGCGTGATACGAGTACAGCCGCCACGTTTATTCATACTTTGGAATATTTCCGTAGCCAGAAGGTAGATGGCGTGATTATAGCCGGTGATATGGCTGACCAAGGTTTGGAGCCTCAGTTGAAAGTCGTGGCTGATTCCTGGTATCAGGTATTCCCTGATGACAAGGGATTGGACGGAAAACACACCGAGAAACTTTTTATCTATGGTAATCATGATTTGCAGGGTGCCACGTGGCCTGGAGTCATCAGTGCCGTTGGTGCTGATGTTGCCAAGGAGCAAGGTATCAATAACCGTCCTGCAGAGATATGGGAGAAGTATTTCCATGAGAGCTATACACCCATCTGGATGAAGCAGGTCAAAGGATATTATTTCATAGGTGCTCATTGGCATGACAACAACATACCGGGTCTGAGTGAGCTTTTATCGGAGCATGCTTCTGATTTGGGAACGGAGAAGCCATTCTTCTATATCCAGCATCCACATCTGAAGAATACCTGTAATGGTCCTTGGGCATGGGGACAGGATGATGGTACAGTGACAAATATACTCAGTCGTTATCCCAATGCGGTGGCATTCTCTGGTCACTCACATTCTCCCCTCAATGATGACAGAAACTTCTGGCAAGACCAGTTTACCTCCATCGGAACGTCATCGCTGAGTTATCTCTATCCTATGCCTGCACGTGAGAATACCCATCAGGACGATTGGGGCGTGAATCCTCCCACTCAGATGGCCAACATTGGTGGAGACAGTAAGGAAGGCATGCTCATGAAGGTATATGACGGTGCCATTGTCTATGAGCGCAGAGAGTTTGTGCATGATCAGCCTGTGGCAGATCCCTGGGTGATGCCTCTGCCCATCTCACTTACGGCTCCTCTCACCTTTGAAAATCGCAAGAAGACCGCTCCCATACCTCAGTTCCCTGCCGGGTCGAAAGTGACTTTTACACAAGCTACAGGTAAGGATCGCTATGGAGTGGAGCAGGAGCAGGTAACGGTTCATTTCCCCAATGTGCTGAAGAGGGATACAGGTGTGAGGGCCTTTGATTATGAAGTGCAGGTGGAACACGAGTGGCTTGATGTGAGATTCATCTCATGCACCAAGCGTGTGGTTTCATCCAAATGCTTCATGGGCGAAGCACAGGAAAATGCTGAGGTGGAGTGCGTCTTTGGCCTTACCGAATTGCCCACCTTGTTCCATTACCGCTTTATCGTTCGTCCCTGTGAATGTTTTGGCAACAAGGGTGATGCTATATATAGTGATTGGATTACCGGCCCCATATCTGTAGGCAATTCAAATCTTTCTCTCGAGAAGTCTTTTGTCATCCCAGGAGAAAAGATTGTGGTATCCTACAAGGGTGCTCCTGTGGGAACAAATGCATGGATAGGT
>JBJFDX010000305.1:0-1674 GCA_051890235.1 Bacteroidaceae bacterium
ACATTGCAGATGGACTCCCGATCTGTTTGAAACGTTTCAGCAGTTGTGGGGATATGACCTGCGTTCCTGTTGGCCTATGCTCGGAGAGGATGTGGGGCCCTGGCAGAAGGTAAGGCATGACTATAATGCCACTCTGCTTCATCTGTTTATCGAGAGATGGTGCAAACCATGGTATCGCTATACGGAGAAAAAGCATATGGCGTGGACCGGGCATTACTGGGAACATAACTGGCCGGACCTCTCGCAAGGTCCCGATAATATGGCTATGTATGCTTGGCATCAGGTGCCTGCCATAGACATGCTCTTCAATCAGTTTAATGACCAGTCGTGCCAAGCACAGTTTGGAAATGTGCGCAGCGTGAAGGAACTGTCCAGTGTGGCTAACCAGATGGGGTATGTGAGAACGCTGAGTGAAACCTATGGAGGTGGGGGCTGGGATGAGACTTTTGAGGACTTCAAGCGATTGGGAGATTGGGAGTATGCTTTGGGCGTCAATTTCATGAATCAACACCTCTGTCATATGACTGTCACGGGAGCCAGAAAATATGATTATCCTCCTGTCTTTACCTCCGTATCACCATGGTGGAAGGACTACGGAGTACTCAATGACTATTATGGACGACTCTCTCTGCTCCTGAGTCAGGGGCAACAGCAAAACGATTGGCTTGTGCTCGAACCAACCACCAGCCTTTGGCTGCACTATAGTCAGGTGGCAGGAGGTGAACCATTGTGGCGTATTGCAAACGTGTTCCAAACCTTTGTTACTGCTCTGGAAAAATCTCAGATGGAATATGATTTGGGGTGCGAGGATATTATCAGACGGCATGGTAGGGTGGAGAAGAACCGATTCTGTGTGGGGAAATGTAAATACTCTACCGTTATTCTGCCACCGGAGATGACCAATATGGAGGGAGCCACTTTGGCCTTGTTGAGCAGGTTTGTGGAGAATGGAGGACGGGTGATAGCTCTCTCCTGTCCATCAAGGGTGGATGGCGTGGAGGACCATTCCGTGTCGCAACTCCTGAAGAATAGGGAGAATGTGCTCTCCAATTTGGAATTTTCAGAGATAAAGGATCTTTACTGTCAGGAAGCTACCTCAATGGTGATGGTTTTTGATACTCAGGATCTCTATCATCATCATCGCAATTATCGTGATGGAGAACTGATATTCTTGGCCAACAGTTCCTTGGAGAAGAGTGCTATGGCGAGGGTGTCAATGCCGGGCAACTATCTGTATGAATTGGATGCTATGGCTGGTGAGATAAGGCTAATGCAAAATCGCGTGGGTGGAGTGTCGGCAGATGTATGTATTGAGCCTGCAGGCAGCAGAATATATGTGGCATCGAAACATAATCTCTTTCCTCAGGCAGAAATGGTATCGCCACCCCAAACTCCGGAAGTGGAACTGAAGGCTTCTGATAATCTGGAAGTGAAAGCAACTCATCCCAATTCGTTGAATCTGGATTTCTGTAGTCTTCAAGCAGGCGGGAAACAGTATGGGCAAATGTATACCCAAAAGGCAAACAGTACCCTGTGGAATCACTTCGGGATGAGTGATCCATGGGAGACAGCGGTACAGTTTAAGCGTGAAATACTTGATGCAGATACTTTTCAGACTATGCCTGTGGACATACAATACTCGTTTCATATAGATACGGGTACAAATTGCCAGGG
>JBJFDX010000306.1:0-5976 GCA_051890235.1 Bacteroidaceae bacterium
CTTTATCTCAACTTGTTGCACTAACTTTGTGGAAAGCAAAAAATGGTGAGGTTATGCAGAATCCGAGTCCGCTATCAACTCTGATACATAGTCAGGCCAAGCGTTATGGGAATCGTGTGGCTTTGATGTGGCGTGACCAAGAGGTAGGTCGCTGGAATGATATTTCCTGGAATGACTTTTCGCTACGCGTCAAACAGGTGAGCAATGCTCTGCTTGAACTGGGTGTGGGCGTGCAGGAGAATATTGTTGTATTCTCTCAGAATATGCCGGAGTGCCTATATGTGGATTTTGGGGCATATGCAGTACGTGCAGTTACCATTCCATTCTATGCAACAAGTAGCGAGATGCAGGTGAAATACATGGTGAGCGATGCAAAGGTGAGATTCATCTTTGTGGGTGAGCAATACCAGTATGACACTGCTTATCGTGTGCTGAAGATAGACCCTGAGGTCAGCAAGCTGATTATCTTTGACCGCAATGTAAAAAAGAATCCCCAGGATCAGGTCAGTATATATTTTGATGAGTTCCTGAGTCTGGGAGAGCGTGAACAGCATCAGGATGAGGTCAGGCGCAGAACGGCAGAACTTGATCAGGATGACCTTGCCAATATTCTATACACAAGTGGAACTACAGGCCTGAGCAAGGGGGTGATGCTAACTCATCGCATGTATGTGACAGCTATCCGTGCCCATAATGGTGCTGTGAGGCTTTCCGAGAAGGACCTGTCACTTTCCTTCCTTCCTTTGACTCATGTCTTTGAACGCGGATGGACCTATCTGTGTTTGGCTGAAGGGTGTACGATAGCCCTTAATCTCAGACCGCAGGATGTGCTGCAGAGTCTCAGGGAAGTTCATCCTACATGTATGTGTGTGGTGCCCAGGTTCTGGGAGAAAGTGTATGCGGGAGTGGTTGAGCGTATCAGCAAGAGCAGTCCTGTGCAGAGACGCATGCTGGAGGATGCCCTTCGTGTAGGTCACGCATACAATGTGAAATATAAATTGCGGGGCTTGGTTCCTCCCCTGGGCCTCAGACTTCAGTATGCCTTTTATGAGAAGACTGTTATTGCTCTTCTCTTGAAGACTTTGGGTCTTGAACGCCATAACTTCTTTCCTACTGCAGGAGCTGCCATTTCTCCAAAGGTGGAGGAGTTTATGCGCTCAACGGGTATTATGCTTGTGGTAGGGTATGGTATGACGGAAACGACTGCTACCGTAACTCTTGACCGATGGGATAAACCTGTCTCTGTGGGTTCTGTAGGACGACTGCTTAATGGAGTGCAGATGAAGTTCGGTGAGAACAATGAGATTCTGCTCAAGGGCGACACCATCACGAAGGGATATTACCGTAAGGCTGAGGTGACTGCCCTGGCCATTGATGAGGAAGGATGGTTCCATACGGGTGATGCAGGTTATATGAAGGGAGGGGAACTCTTCCTTACCGAACGCATTAAAGACTTATTCAAGACAAGTAACGGAAAGTTTATCGCTCCACAGATGCTCGAATCCAAACTGTGTGTTGACCGTTTCGTGGATCAGATAGTCATTGTGGCAGAACAGAAGAAGTTTGTGTCGGCACTGGTTATACCTGAGTATGAACTCCTGGAGCAGGCTTGTGCTGAACACGGGCTGACGTTCCAGAGCCGTGAGGAGATGTGCAATCATCCCAAGGTGATCGAGTTTGTAATGTATCGTATTGATACTCTGCAACAGGAGTTTGCGCATTATGAACAGGTGAAGCGGATAACCTTGTTGCCGGAACCGTTCAGCCTTGAGCGTGGTGAACTTACCAATACGCTCAAGGTGAAGCGTCCTGTAATCTATCAGAATTACAAGGTGCAAATAGACAATATGTATAAGGAATAAATTAGAATTATAGAGAATAGTGATTACAGCAGAACAACTGAAAGACGTAAGAGAGAGAACAGAGCAGCTCCATCGCTACCTGGATATTGATGCCAAGAGGGTGCAGTATGAAGAGGAGCAGTTGCGTACCCAAGCGCCAGGTTTCTGGGATGACCAGAAGAAGGCAGAGGCGCAGATGAAACTTGTCAAAGGATTGGAGAAGTGGATAAAGGGTTATGAGGAAGTGCATACAATGGCTGACGAACTGGAGACTGCCTTTGAGTTCTATAAGGAGGAACTGGTTACAGAGGAGGAGGTAGACAGCATGTATGCCAAGGCGGTTGAAGCTATAGAGGCATTAGAACTGAAGAATATGCTGCGCCAAGAGGAGGATCCGATGGATGCTGTCTTGAAGATAAACTCCGGTGCTGGCGGTACCGAGGCGCAGGATTGGGCTCAGATGCTTATGAGAATGTATATGCGATGGGCCGAGACGAATGGTTACAAGTGCGTGGTCAGTAACCTTCTGGATGGAGATGATGCAGGCATCAAGACCTGTACTCTGGAGATACAGGGCGAATATGCATATGGTTTCCTCAAGAGTGAGAATGGTGTGCATCGCCTGGTGCGTGTAAGTCCCTATAATGCACAGGGAAAACGCATGACTTCCTTTGCCAGTGTCTTTGTTACTCCTCTGGTCGATGATACTATCGAGGTGAATATTGAACCTGCCCGCATTTCATGGGATACCTTCCGCAGCAGTGGAGCCGGCGGTCAGAATGTCAACAAGGTGGAGTCTGGTGTACGACTGCGTTATCAGTACAAGGATCCTTATACGGGCGAGGAGGAAGAGATACTCATAGAGAATACCGAGACACGTGACCAACCCAAGAATAAAGAGAATGCCATGCGTCTGCTTCGCTCTATGCTGTATGACAAGGAATTGCAGCACAGAATGGCAGAGCAGGCCAAGGTGGAGGCGGGAAAGAAGAAGATTGAATGGGGAAGCCAGATACGCAGTTATGTCTTTGATGACCGACGAGTGAAGGACCATCGTACCAATTACCAGACCAGTGACGTGGGGGGAGTGATGGACGGCAAGATAGATGCGTTCATCAAGGCTTACCTGATGGAATTTGGTGCTGAGGCTAATTAGGACACATGTATCCATCTGCTGAATGCTGTAGGGAAAAATAAGGAAAGTGAAAATAAAAAAATAGAAACCGTTATGAGCCAGAAGAGAAAGTTGCAGAAGAGCAGACATGATGAGTATGTCAAGGAACAGGGTAAGAAGGTGGTTACCTACTTGGTGGCAGCGTTGATTGTGCTGTTTGTCCTGGTATTCGTGGCTGCAGTTTTTCTGTAATAATCGAAGTCGGAATGCATTTCGAGATAGAGCGCAAGTTCCTGGTTGTTGGAGAATTCAAGGACCAGGCATATGATTCTGCGCACATATGTCAGGGGTATATATCTTCAGGCAATGGCCGAACCGTGCGCGTGAGGATTCGTAACGATAAGGGATTTCTTACTATCAAGGGCCCCAGCAACAAGGCTGGCTTGTCACGTTATGAGTTTGAGCAGGAGATTTCCTTGTCTGATGCGCGTGATTTGATGACCATCTGTGAACCCGGTATCATTGACAAGACTCGCTATCTGGTGAAATCACCTGATGGGAGACATGTGTTTGAGGTGGACGAGTTCTATGGGGACAATGAAGGGCTTGTGATGGCAGAGGTGGAGCTGTCGTCAGAGGATGAACCTTTTGCCAAACCTGATTTTTTAGGCAGGGAGGTGACTGGTGACCGGCGTTTCTATAATTCCCACATGCGTATGTATCCTTTCAAGATGTGGCGGAATCAGATATAGAATATTCTTAGTTTTTTTATTTGGAACAGAATTTGCGCTGTATGGCAAGGCCCGGTATGACGGCAATGGCCACTCCTATGCAGTTAGCGATAAAGTCAAGCCAATCTCCCGATCGGTATGTGGTGAGATAGGCTTGAGCCAGTTCCATCAGACCACCCAATGCCGCAGGAGCCAATATTCCTCCGATGGTGAGTTTTATCCAGTGGACTTTCTGATGACTGCGCAGATATTGTATCCAGATGACCAGGGTAAGTGAACCATACATTACCATATGTGTCCATTTGTCTGCCAGGGGAATATCCTCTGCTGCAGGAATTTCAGGGAAAGGAGCCAGTGAAAGAGCAACGATTGCCAATGCAATAAGTAAGCCCAAAGGGTATGTTTTGATGTAATGTGTAAGCATTTTGTGCTGTTTTGCTTGTTTGTCTGCACAAAAGTAGGGAATTTATTTGTAATTTTGCATTTTGTAGGGAGGATTTGTTTGCCTCCTCGTGTTATTATACTCATCATTACAGCATATGGACAATCGTGGTAGTTTTGGAAGTAAGTTGGGCGTAGTTCTTGCTTCGGCCGGGAGCGCCGTTGGTTTGGGTAATATATGGCGTTTCCCCACTGAGGTGGGTCGTAATGGTGGTGCGGCATTCATCCTTGTCTATCTCCTGTGTGTAGTTCTGCTTGCTATGCCGGTGATGGTAAGTGAGTTTGTGATAGGGAGGGCATCAAAAGCCAATACCGTGCATTCTTATCGGGTGTTGGCACCGGGCAAACCATGGGTGCTTACAGGTTTCATGGGTGTGCTTGCGGGAGTACTGATTCTTTCTTTCTACTCTGTGGTTGCAGGATGGACATTGAACTATACCTTGGAATCTTTTGGCGGAGGATTGATGGGTGCTCAGGATTTTGCTGCACATTTCTCTGATTTCTCCTCGCATCCCACACGTCCTCTGCTGTTTGTATATGTGTTCCTGTTGTTCACTCATTTCGTGGTCTCCAGAGGTGTTAGGGAAGGCATTGAACGTTATTCCAAGTTGATGATGCCCATGCTTTTTGTTATCCTGTTGCTGCTTGTGGGTTTGTCGGTCACCATGCCAGGCTCTTCTCAGGGACTCGCGTTTCTGCTTCGTCCCGACTTCAGTCGTATCACGGGTAGCGTGGTGCTCAGTGCCATGGGGCAGGCATTCTTTTCGCTTAGTGTGGGCATCGGGTGCCTGGTTACCTATGCGTCTTATTTCAACAGGGATACACAGCTTGTTCCTTCGGCTTTCCATGTATGTCTGATTGACACCTTGGTTGCTGTCTTGAGTGGATTTATCATATTTCCTACCGTTTTCAGTGTGCCGGGAATGAGCCCTGATGCAGGACCGGGATTGGTCTTCATCACGTTGCCCAATGTGTTCAATACGGCATTTGCCCATGCTCCGGTGCTTAATTATGTGTTTAGCGCACTGTTTTATCTGCTCCTGCTCTTGGCTGCTCTTACCAGCAGTATTTCCATGAACGAGATAGCGACGGCGTTCATTCACGAGAATTATCATATAAGCAGACAATGGTCCACCATCATTGTTACTTCTGTGGCTATCGTACTGGGGACAGCGTGTTCGCTTTCTTTTGGCGCATGGCGAGATGTCACTCTGTTTGGCATGGGATTCTTTGATTTCTTTGATTTCCTGACAGCAAAGTTCATGATGCCTTTGGGTGGAATTCTTATTACCGTGTTTGTGGGATGGTATCTGGATAGGAGACTCGCTTTGTCTGAACTCACCTGTGGCAATAGACTGTGGAATCGTTCCGCACATGTGGTTCTTTTTCTCATCAGATGGGTAGCTCCGGTGGGAGTGGGTATCGTTTTTCTCAATCAGTTGATGTCCTGAGATAGCAGAGGGGAATCACATGTGGATGTCAATATGCAAAGAGTAAAATATGGAGCATAGAAATAATTTCAGTAGTAAACTTGGTGTTGTCTTTGCTGCGGCAGGCAGTGCTGTGGGACTGGGCAATGTATGGCGTTTCCCTACCGAAGTGGGTAACAATGGTGGGGCTGCTTTCATCCTGGTATACCTGATCTGTGTGGTGTTGATAGGTATGCCTGTCATGCTCAGCGAATTTCTCATTGGCAGACATACGCATGCCAATACGGTAAGTGCTTTCAGCCAACTGGCACCTGGCCGTTGGTGGCGTATAGGTGGTGTGGAAGGTGTGTTCGTGGCATTCCTCATCTTTTCCTATTATATTATAATAAGTGGATGGACACTCTATTACATGGTGGAGT
>JBJFDX010000307.1:0-5975 GCA_051890235.1 Bacteroidaceae bacterium
ATATCAATGTGCGAGATATAGTCATCAACTGTGGTGCAGAGATGATTGTACTGGTTGCAGGCGATATTATGAGAATGCCAGGTTTGCCCCGTAGCCCACAAGCAGAACGTATCGACCTTGTCAACGGAGAAATAGAAGGACTTTCATGAAGCTCCACGTAGACTGAATATTGACTTTGGTAGGTATAAAAGACATATATATATAATAGGTATATATAAGAAGAGAATCAGGTATGAATGACATAGGTCAGAAAGAGTTTGACGTAATTGTGATTGGTGGAGGGGCAACAGGTGTTGGTGTTGCACGTGATTGCTCGATGCGTGGCCTAAGTGTTCTCCTTGTAGAACGACATGACCTGGCCACAGGTGCCACAGGTCGCAATCATGGATTACTTCATAGCGGAGCCCGTTATGCAGTTACAGACCAGGAGTCGGCGCGTGAATGTATCGAGGAGAATATGATACTTCGTCGAATTGCAAAACCTTATGTGGAACAGCATGATGGACTTTTCATTACCCTTCCAGAGGATGAACTTGCCTATCAGGCGCGCTTCGTAGAAGCATGCAGGAATGCGGGAATCAGAGCCGACGTCCTTTCCCCAGATGAAGCAAAGAGGCTTGAGCCATCTGTTAATCCCGATTTGATTGGAGCAGTAAGGGTTCCTGATGGTTCGATTGACCCTTTTAGGCTTACTATGGCCAATGCTTTGGATGCATATCGTCACGGAGCAAAGATACTTACGCATGCAGAGTTGACGTCTTTCATTATCGAGAATGGCAGAGTCTTAGGCGTACGCGTCTTTAATCACAGGGCAGGAGAGGAACAGGAATTCAGGGCAAGCGTGACCGTTAATGCCGCAGGAATTTGGGGAACTCTGGTGGCAAAGAAGGCTGGCGTGACTGTGAACATGTTTCCTGCCAAGGGCTCTTTGCTAATATTTGGACATCGTGTGAACAACATGGTTATCAATCGTTGTCGCAAACCTGCCAATGCCGATATCCTGGTACCTGGAGATGCAATCACAGTATTGGGAACCACATCCGACCGTGTGCCTATAGAATCAGTTGATGACATGAGGGTGACTCAGCAAGAGGTAGAAACTTTGCTGACAGAAGGCATGCAACTTGTACCTTCTTTGGCCAACACCCGCATCTTGAGAGCTTATTCGGGAGTACGTCCCTTGGTGGCAAGTGATGACGATCCAAGTGGCCGAAGCATCAGTCGTGGCATAGTCTGTCTCGATCATGAGAAGCGTGACGGCCTGGCAGGCTTCATTACCATTACAGGTGGCAAATTGATGACCTATCGGGCCATGGCAGAACAAGCCACAGATATGGTTTGCGAGAAGCTTAATATCAATAAGCCGTGTATGACTGCTGTTACACCCTTGCCTGGTGCAGAGGACAACGAAGTGAAGATGCCTGAGAAACAGGTTTTTGCTTTTATGGCACGTTTGGGGCGCCATGGTTCTCTGGCAGGAAATATCGCTTCAGATGATGAGTATGATAATTCTCTGATATGTGAATGCGAGGAAGTTACTGTGGGTGAGGTGAAGCATGCATTGAATAATCGTACTGTGGAAAGTATCGACCAGTTACGGCGCCGTACACGTGTGGGCATGGGTACATGCCAAGGGCAGTTGTGCACGCTCAGAGCAGCATGTCTGGTGGGCCAGTTGCTCAATCATACACCTAAGGAAACTGTTGCCGATGTGGCTTCGTTTATCAATGAGAGATGGAGGGGCATGTATCCCGTAGCATGGGGAGCCACCCTGAGCGAAGCCCAGCTTACATCACATATATATCAGGATTTGTGTGGTATCAGCATAAAGGACCTAACAACTAACCGAGACAGGATACAGAATGCGTCTTGTCAATAAAAGCAATACAGAAGCGAATGAAATTCGATAATATAATTATTGGTGGCGGACTGAGTGGTCTCCTATGTGGTATTGCCTTGGCTCGAGAAGGTCGCCATGTGGCAGCTATTGCGGCAGGACAGAGTACGCTTCATTTCAGTTCAGGCTCATTTGACATTCTTGGATACGATGCTGATGGTCAGGTGGTAAACAATCCGTTTGAAGCAATCCGCGCACTCGATTCTTCTCATCCCTATCATCTCGTGGGGGTGGAGAATGTGCCCTTGCTTGCTACTCAGGCTCTCAGAATCTTTACCGAGAGCGGTCTTGTGGGCCAGGGCGGCGTGGTACATAATCATTTCCGTATGACACCCATTGGCGCCTTAAGGCCCACATGGTTTACTCTGGATGATTATCTGACTGTTCAGCGGCCAGACTCTTTCCCTTATAAGAAGGTTCTTCTTGTCAATGTGCCTGGTTTTATGGATTTCCCGGTCTCTCTTATTACAGGAGGCTTGCGGAAACTTGGAACAGAGGTTGAAACGGCTCTTGTTTCAATTCCTTCGTTGATGCATAGACGTCAGAGTCCTTCAGAGATGCGTTCCTCCAATTTGGCAAAGGTTCTTGCACGTGATAAGAAGTTGCAACAGATAGCTGCACGTATCAACAAAGTTGCCAACGAGGTGGAAGCAGTTATCATGCCAGCTATAGTGGGCATGGACAGTCAAGAGGCTGTTTCCTTTATCCGCAGTCGTGTTCAGAAACCTCTTCATTTTATCAGCACTCTGCCTCCTTCTGTGCCGGGAGTACGCGTGCAGACTCTTCTCAGAAAGTATTTTGCCAATCTGGGTGGCGTGTACATGTTGGGCAATAGGGTTACAGGAGGTTGCATAGAGAATGGAAGGTTACGCTATGTGGAAACATCTCTTTTGCCTGATGAGCATTTGGAGGCTCAGGACTTTGTGCTGGCAACAGGTTCTTTTGCAAGTGATGGTCTGAAGTCCAATTATGAGAATATATATGAGCCGATTTTTAATCTTGACGTCTCAGCGCCTGCTGATCGGACCAAATGGGTATGTCCATCTGTCTTTGACGAACAGCCGTTCATGCGTTATGGCGTGAAGGTAAATGCCGAGATGCAGGTTCAGAAGGAAGGAAAGACTATCAGCAACCTGTATGCTGCAGGAGCTGTGCTGGGCGGCCATAATGCTGTGAAACAAGCAGACGGAGCAGGAGTGGACATGGTGACTGCACTTCGTGTAGCACAACATATTCTGGAAAAGTAATATAAGAAAAGATTATGTCTAAGAAGATACAATTGATGAGCATAAGCGAGAAAGAACTCGAAGCATGCCTCAAATGCTCTATATGTACTGTCTATTGCCCCGTGTCTGGTGTTACCACACGTTATCCTGGTCCCAAGCAAGCAGGTCCCGATGGCGAACGTTATCGTATGAAGGATCCTCGCTATTATGATGACAAGGCTCTCAAGATGTGTTTGAACTGTAAGCGTTGTGAGGTGGCATGTCCCCAGGGGGTACAGATTGGCGATATCATTCAGAGTGCACGTATTCGTTATGCACCCTATGCCAAGTCATGGCGGCCCTTCCCCTTCCTTCGTGAGACACTCTTGTGTAATACGGACTTTGTGGGTACGATGGCCACTCATATGGCACCTTTGGTCAACACCATGCTTTCCGTTCCTCTCTTCAAGACGGTTTTCATGCACGGAATCATGGCTATCGACCAGAGGCGAACCATGCCCAAGTATGCGTCTCAAACCTTCAGGAAATGGTATCAGAAGAATTGTGCAGACGACCAGAGACGCTATCCACATCAGGTAGGATTCTTCCATGGATGCTATGTTAATTATAACTATCCACAATTGGGACAGGACCTTGTCAAGGTAATGAATGCCATCGGATATGGAGTGCAACTGCTTGAAGGCGAGAAATGCTGCGGCGTGGCCAAGATAACCAACAGCATGCCACGTGAAGCACGTCGGCAGGGTGTGGCAAATATGGCTGCCATGAGGAAGGCCACGGCACAGGGAATGGACATTATTGCCACAGGAAGTACGTGTACCTTTACCATGCGTGAGGAATATGCTCATCTGTTGAATATCAATAATGACGTTGCCAGAAAACATCTTTCCCTGGCCACCAGATACATCTTCAGATTGGTAGACAGCGGCAAGGTCAAGTTGGCCTTCCGTCCTGAGTATCGTCGCAGGCTGGCTTATCATACGGCATGCCATATGGAGAGGCTCGGCTGGGCCATCTACAGTACTGAACTCATCAAGATGATACCGGGCGTGGACCTCGTTATTCTGGATTCCCAATGTTGTGGCATAGGCGGAACTTATGGATTCAAAGTTGAGAATTATGGCATTTCACAGAAGATAGGTACCAGCTTGTTCCGCCAGATAGAGAGTGCTCATGCCGATTATGTCGTATGTGATTGCGAAACATGTAAGTGGCAGATAGAAATGTCCACCCAGGCTCATGTCATGCATCCGATAAGCATTCTGGCCGAGGCATTGGATGTGGAGGAAACTCGCAGATTGAATGGTTTGGCATGAGGAGTATGTAGATTTCAACAAACAAGGAAACGATAAAGATATACATATGGATAGAGTACAGTTGGCATTACAAAATGCTACTCAAACCCATGCCTTGGAGATAGGAAGTGGGGTCTTAGATAAGATTCCTGAGGTTTTCAAGGCTCAGTTTCCCTCCCGGAAGGCAGTCGTGGTTGCTCATGTTAACACATGGGAGGTGGCTGGCGAGCGTGTGGATGCCATTCTTCGTGAAGCAGGTATCGAGGTGGATTCGCCCATCATCTTCCGTGATTCAGATATGCATGCCGAATGGAAGTATATCGAACAGCTGGATTCTTTGCTTTCACGTACCGATGCCATTGCTGTTGCTGTTGGTTCGGGAACAATCAACGATACAGCCAAATTGTGTTCTGAGCATCAGGGACGTCCTTATATGGTGGTTGCCACAGCCGCTTCCATGGATGGTTACGTGGCTTTTGGCGCCTCGATAACCAAGGATGGCATCAAAAGTACGTTCAAGTGTGCGGCTCCACGTGCCGTGGTTGCCGATGTGGACGTGCTTGCCACGGCTCCTGCCTGCATGACTGCCAGCGGATATGCCGACTTGATGGCCAAGGTTCCTGCAGGTGCCGACTGGATAGTGGCAGATGTGCTGGGGGTAGAACCTATCGATGCTACGCCCTGGAATATTGTTCAGGGAGGGCTGCAGGATGCTTTGTCTGCCCCAGAAGCATGTAAGGCCGGAGATTCCAAGGCTCTTCAGGCTTTGGCAGAGGGACTCATGCTTGGCGGTTTTGCCATGCAGGCTTATCCCCGTTCCAGTCGTCCTGCAAGTGGCGCCGAACATCAGATAAGTCATATGCTCAACATGGATCATTTCGCGATGCCTAATGGCGAGGCTCCTTCACATGGATTCCAAGTGAGTATTGGTACCATAGTATCCTTGTTCTTCTACGAGCAGTTCCTGCAGACTGATTTCTCTCAATTTGATATTGATGCAATGGTTCGCAGTTGGCCTTCTCTTGAGGAGCAGAAAGAGGCCTCAATGAAGATGTTTGCAAACTCTGATTTCCCAGATTTTGCAGCTGGAGAGATTGAGGCTAAATATTCTTCTCCCGAGGAACTTCGCAGACATTTTGAGATTATGACAGACCGTGAAGATGAACTCAAGAGCCGCCTGCGTGCCCAATTGCTTACGGTGGACCAGGCTATTGCGAAACTGAAAGCTGTGGGGGCTCCTGTTCATCCGAATGATATCTGTCTTTCAGCTCAGCAGATGCGTGCAACTATCATCCGTTCCCAGCAGATACGTCGGCGATATACCATCTTTGATGTGGCTGTTCGCTTGGGTAAGATGCAGGAGTGGACCGACCTTCTGATGAATACGCGGTTTGCATGATGCATAAGTTAACAATCATATTATCATACAGAAACAACATTTTGTAGAATTAAACGATGAAGACCAAAAAGAGTTTCCTTTATTGGCAATGGCGTACCATCATCATCACAATGATTGGTTATGCCTTGTTCTATTTCGTACGCAAGAATTTTTCCTTT
>JBJFDX010000308.1:0-1672 GCA_051890235.1 Bacteroidaceae bacterium
TACTTCTCGCCATTTTCCCAGAAAGATGAACTGTGCCCCTGTGTACCCATCACCGAGACGTCAGTTATGTTCTTGCGGGCATTCTCCAGTCCATTCACTCGACTGAAATTAATCTTGAACTTTGGGGCGTAGCGTCCCTTCAGTTTATAGGCAGCACTTGCCTGATAGGCCCATTCTCCTTCCATCTGCGTTGCATAAGGGTAGAGGGCAGGGAGTGCGTAGGTCTGATCTACGGTAAAGGCAGGCAAATGGTTGATATAACTTGCTCTGCTGGAAGGGTGCTCTGTACGCAGACTCCGGAATCCCATGTTCTCTGAACGCTTGGCCTGTGCCAGGAGTGACAGTCCCTTGGCAGAGTAGGTCATAGAGAGCAACTCGGCATGACCATTCTGGTAGATATAGTTGTTCAAGGCATTGGGGTCCTGGCTTTTCCAAGCATATTCTGCCAGCAGGGAAACACCCTTCTGTTGGTAGCGGATGCGGGCATCAAAAGCATTGGTAAACTCGGGAAGTCTCAGTCGATATCGATAGGTGGGACTGGCCATAATGATGTCATCATCCTTTTCATACTTGTTCACCCAAGAGCCGCCCACGGCCACCACACTCCCGTTCTCTTGCATTTTGGGAAAGTAGTTTTCCAGTCCTATCTCCACGTCGGCACCGCTTACTGCGCTCTTGTTCAGTTTCCAGTAGTTGCGTTGCATACCTGAGAGAACCTTCAGGGTGACACCCTTGAGGGGAGTTGCTGCTATGTGTGCACCCAGCAGAGAATTGTCTATGCCCAGGGTACGCTCTTCGTAACTGCGTAGGATGAATCCCGAACCGAACTGCTCATAGAAGTTGCCCAGTGTGAAGTCCACTCGTCCCAGCTTACCTTTGACCCATACGTTGGGGAGTCCCCATCCCTTAAAGTCGTTGTGCTCATCCATGAATCCAGGCATGGGGTATTGCGTGAATTCGAATCGTACTCCTGCATCCACCCATCTGCTTTGCAGGTCCAGGTTGGCATAGGTGTTGGTCAGAAAGTACTCGTTGTCATACTCTGATGTAACTATGCTTGCATCCTGTTGAGGAGCTATCATCATATCACTCTGTATGCTTCCACTTAGGGTTACCTTCTGCTCTTGGGCAGAGGTTACCACGGGACAAAGCAAGATACCGAGAGTGAGTAACTTTTTTCTCATTCCAGATTTCTGAGGTGATTATTTCTTGATAAGTTCCCTAACCTTCTCAATGAGTTCGTCTTCGGCTCCATCGGTATATCCGTTGTGCTTGTACACAATCTTTCCTTTACCATCTATAATGAGGGTATAAGGTATCATCTGAATACCCAAAGCACGCTTAAGAGCACCATTGGGGTCAAGCAGGATAGTCTCAAAGGGCCACTCGTTTTCGCTCACCAGGGGAGCCACCTTGTGCACGTTCTGGGCTTGGTCGATGCTAATGGCAATCAATTTTACACCCGTTTCTTTCTGCCAGTCATTGTAGACTTCGGCAATGGCTGAGAGCTCGCGATTGCAAGGCTTACACCAGGTGGCAAAGAAATCGATGATGAGGGGCTTGCCTTCGTTGTGCAATGTGTCTGTCTTGATGGTCTTGCCATTGATGGTCTTCAGCGTAACAGCAGGCAACTGGGCATAGATTCCCATGCAAACGGACATTGTTAGGATAA
>JBJFDX010000309.1:0-1668 GCA_051890235.1 Bacteroidaceae bacterium
ATCGAATCATGATGGTGTAGGCACCCTCTTTCTCCACGTTGATGGTATATTTCATCCATTCTCCTGGCTTTGTGTATCCTACGCTGTAGCCGTTGGAACGTGTATCGGAACATGTCTCTATATCCACACCATCAGCTCGGTAAGCCCATCCTTGATTCCATGCTGTGAATTCTCCGTTGGCTCGGCTGTCCTCCACTCCATCCAAGTCCAGATAGGCCACACCGTTTTGTCCCATGTCATAGTCTGACGCATAAATGGAGCCTGGTACTTTATTCTCGGCAAAGGGCTTCAGTTCTGATGAATGTGGTTGGCGCAGGAGGGCATCAGCCACAGCCTTGTTGGTGATGCAGTTCTCCAGCAGATAATTATCAACGAGTTTGAACATTACCTGTGTGGCGTAGTCTTGTGAAGGCTTGGTTCCTCCGTCCTTCCAATATTTCTTCAAGGTGTCATATCCTGTGGGTGCCTTCACGGTATTCATTCCGTTGACGGAGCCAACCTTCTTCCATCCCCACCAGGCCCATCCTATGCCATTCTCCTCCAGTAGTCTTATGGCATCGGCATACCAGTGGTTGGAGTTCTCTCCGGATTCTCCACACCATATGGGCACGTCTCTTGAGTCACGGAGGTTGGTGATGAACGAGATGGCACCTGGTGTGTTGGAACTCCAGTACTTGTGGAATTGCAGACACAGGTTGTTGTCCCATGACTTGATGCTGGGCAGACCGCTGTAACTGTTGCACCAACAGTTGCCTTCCAGAATAATCATGTGGTTCTTGTCTACTTCACGTACGGCCTTGATCAGTCTTTGGTAGTATTCCCAAAGCATTGCATTCTGGCAGTTTCCACAGCCGTTTTGGTCACCTCCGTCAAAATTCCAGTTGGGCTCATTGATGAGGTCGTATCCGGCAATACTTGTTTCGTTGGCATACTTTTGGGCCAGTTTCACCCACAGAGCCTCCAGCTTGTCCATATTGTCGGCACTCTCCCATAACGAGAGTTTAGAGGAATCATAGTCTGAGATATTGCTGTCCTTGCCTTGTCCACCTGGTGCTCCGTGCATATCCAGAATGAGGTAGAGCTGATACTCTTTGCACCAGGCCAGCACACTGTCTACCAACTCAAATCCAGTTTCTATCCATGTGTTTTCGCCTCTGACGGGTTCTTCCTCGATGGGAAGAGTGAAGAGGTTGTAGTGCATTGGCAGTCGGATGCTGTTGAATCCCATCTCTGCCATCAGTCTGACATCCTGCTTTTGGAATCCATTCTTGAGCCATCTCCGATAGAATTCCTCCGTATTCTCTTCGCCAATAACAGACAGTATCTTTGCCTTAATCTCATGTTGTGAATTGGTGAAATCACTCATCTCCATCATATAAGGTTCTTGAATCATCCAACCGCTGGGAGCATAGCCGCGCAGGATGAGTTCTTGGCCCTGTGTGTCGAGCACTTTCTTGCCAGATGCATGTACGAAGCCTTCTGCTGATGCTGAGATTGCCAGAAGCAGGCTGGCAAAAAGGCAAAACCATGATTTACGCATATTTTTCTCTTGTTTTAGTAATTTCTGCAAAGATACTATTTTTTTTGTTGATAGCGTTTTTTTTGCGATTCTCATATCCTCAATCTAATCGTGGTATTGTGGAAGTGGTGTCTCATTGGCGAATAATT
>JBJFDX010000310.1:0-1666 GCA_051890235.1 Bacteroidaceae bacterium
ATAACGATTGCGGATGCGCAGTTTGCCATCTTTTGTTTGAGCGAAATCAACATACTGATATACCTTCTTGACTTGCAGAAGTTTGGGAGTAACCTGTCTGTCGGCGGTAATAATACCATTACAGCAGAAATCATTATCGTTGGGATAATCGCCGAATCCACCTCCATAATACATATTTGTGGCAGGCTCGCCCCATTTGCACAGGCCTTGATCTACCCAGTCCCATATGCAGCCGCCAATCATACGATTGCTTTCGAACTCAATATAGTCCCAATATTCGCGTAGATTGCCTATGGAGTTACCCATTGCATGGGCATATTCGCATAAGAAATATGGTCTGTCCTGCTTTCCTGCATCCTTGTCCTCACGCTTCATGGCTGAGATGCTGGGATACATATGGCTGTCCATATCTGCCACCTCGTTTTGTCCCTGATAATGAATCATTCGGCCATCTAATTGCATGATTGCCTTCTTCGAAGCTACAAAGTTATCTCCGCCGCCACATTCGTTACCCATACTCCAGAAAATCACGCTTGGATGATTACGGTCACGCAGAACCATCCTTTGCTCTCGGTCGATATATTGAGGCTGCCATGAGAGTGTCCGGCTCAATCGATGGTTGGCGTGACATTCCACATCAGCTTCGTCCATCATATAAATGCCGTAATAGTCACACAAGGCATAGAGGCGAGGATCGTTGGGATAGTGACTTGTGCGGATGGTATTCAGGTTGTTCTGCTTCATCATCAGCACATCCTTGAGCATACTTTCCAAAGGAACAGCTTTGCCATAAATGGGATCGGTATCATGTCTGTTGGCACCCTTGAATAGAACGCGACTGTTGTTGATAAATACACGTCCTGAGCGATTCTCAATCTTGCGGAAACCATACTTCTGAGTGCTTATATCCCCATTAAGGGTCACGTTGACGGTATAGAGGTTGGGCGTTTCGGCTGTCCATAATGCAGGTTTTTCCACATCCATAACAATCTTCAGGGTAGCAGTATCCCCCTTGTCAATAGATTCTGTACGACCTGCTATTGCTGTTTGAACAAGTCTGCCGTCAGGACCGATGAGTGCAACCTCCGCCTTGATGTTGCTTGTTTTCTTGCCCAAATTGAGTACCTTAAGGTCAACATTCATTCGGGCATGAGTAAGATTTCGGTTGAGATGGCTTGTGAGATATACATCTTGGGTGTGAAGCTTCTGTCTGGCCTCCAGGTAAACTTCGCGATGAATACCACTCATTCGGAACATATCCTGATCCTCAAGATAAGATCCGTCTGACCATCTGTATACCTCCACGCATACAAGATTTTCCTTACCAGCCTTAAGATACTTGGTAACGTTGAATTCGGTATCGTTATTGGGGCCTTGAGTATAGCCCACTTTCTTTCCGTTTACCCATACATAAGCCGCACTATATACTCCATTGAAATGCAGATATATCTCACGTCCGTTCCATTCGGCAGGTACATGGATGGTGCGTCTGTAGCTACCCACGGCATTGGGTTCATTCAAAATGGTATAGCCATCCTGTCCTGTAATGAAAGGAGGCTGGTTGCGGAAGGGATAGGTAACATTTGTGTAGATAGGAGTTCCGTATCCCTGCACCTCCCAACATGAGGGCACAGGAATCTGTTTCCAGTCACTATCATCATATCCT
>JBJFDX010000311.1:0-5940 GCA_051890235.1 Bacteroidaceae bacterium
CATATGTGATGAATGATGAAGGAACAGCATTTGAATATAATGAGAATTCCAAGCTGACCACCCCCACAGGTGCATACTTTACCACCACATTGGATGCAGAAAACAGATTGGCAACAATAGCACTCCCCGAAGTGCCAACCTCCCTGGATACTGCCATCCCTGGTGTCAAGGAGAACGCAACAAACGGAGATGACGCCATCTATAATGTAACCGGCCAACGCGTAGGCAAAGCCAGTCAAGTCAAGAACGGTTCTCTGGCTCCTGGAATCTACGTAAGCAAAGGACGCTCCATTCTGATTAAGTAGATCGACATCACAGAGGAGAAAATATAATGACATAAATCTCCTCTAAGCAAGGAGATAAGCACATGTAAGGGCAGGCCCTATGCTATCGATTTCATTCCTCTTCACATCCAGCAGGAAGAGAGATTGAGAACCAAGCAATGGGCTTGCCCTATGTTTCGAAAGAGCAAAATGCGATTCTGCATACAAGTGAAGGAAATAGGCTTTATTTCCGGCGTTTTACACGCAAACGTTTGCAATGTCGGTTGCAAACGTTTGCAGTGGCGGTTGCAAACGTTTGCGTCGTCCAATGCAAACGTTATAGTTAAACAATACAATTATTGCACGACCAGAGAATACCGCTCGCACCTGTTCTAATATACTTATGTTGCATACGTCACATCCTTTCCACAGAAGTAGAAAACAGACCCATACAAATCCCTCCACTCATTATTATTTCACTCTAACAATAAACATATAGCATAAAGGAATATTATTTACATTCCCACACCCCAGACAAGCAACTGGTTACATTCCGTGCAAAACACACATAACACCCATGATAAATCAGATTGAGGAACAAGCATACAGAAAACCATCACGGAGAGAACACGAAACCACCTTTTTTGTCCACCTTTTCACCTGCTGTTTTATAAAAAGTTGTACCTTTGCCTAACTTATTTAAAAGGCATGCTTACAGGGGTTATTTCATCAGAAAGAAAAACCTCAGATACAAGCAAAATCGAAGGCACGCCAGAAACACGAGAAAGGAATTAAGAAAAATGGCAAACTACATTTCAGAGAACGCACGTAAGGTAACCACCACGATGCTTACAGAAATGAAGAGACAAGGGCAGCACATCAGCATGCTGACTGCCTATGACTATACAATGGCAACCCTGGTGGACAGAGCCGGAATAGACACCATACTGGTGGGTGACAGCGCCAGCAACGTGATGGCAGGAAACGAGACCACACTACCCATAACCATAGACCAGATGATTTATCATGCAAGAAGTGTGGCGAGAGCTGTCAAGCACGCATTGGTCATCTGCGACATGCCTTTCGGCACCTATCAGATATGCACTGAGGACGCATTACGAGCTGCTGTGCGCATCATGGCTGAAAGTGGAGCTGATGCAGTAAAACTGGAAGGTGGAGAACCTGTGGTAAAAACCATCAAGGCGATGGTACAGGCTGGAATACCTGTATGTGGGCATCTGGGACTTACCCCACAGAGCGTGCATGTGTTTGGAGGATTTGGCCTCAGGGCAAAGGAGGAGGCAGAAGCTCAGCAGTTGCTCAAGGATGCCAAAGCACTGGAAGAAGCTGGATGCTTTGCTCTTGTACTGGAGAAAATACCTGCCAAACTGACCAAACAAGTATGTGAGGAACTGACCATCCCGGTGATTGGCATAGGAGCAGGTCCCGCTGACGGGCAGGTACTTGTATTGCCAGACATGCTGGGCATGAACGAAGGTTTCCATCCCAAGTTCCTCCGTCAATATGCTAACATCGGACAGATGATTACAGAGGCTGTTGCCCACTATGTGGAGGACGTAAGGCAAGGAGACTTCCCCTCTGAAAGCGAGAGTTACTGAAATCAAGGACTGGCAATAAGAGCAAAAAAACGTCCGACAGACAACAGACTAAAGAACACAAAGAAAAGATAAAAAAGTCAAGATACAAGATGAGGAAGAATTTCACCGAACGTAATGGTCTCAACCTCCCCGAGGTTGGCCGACAAATGCTAAAGGAATGGGAAGAGGAAGATCTCTTCCACAAGAGCATAGATGAGAGAGAGGGATGCCCCCAGTTTGTCTTCTTCGAAGGACCACCATCTGCGAATGGTCACCCAGGTATCCATCACGTATTGGCAAGAAGTCTGAAAGATACATTCTGCCGCTATCAGACCATGAACGGAAAACAGGTCATGCGCAAGGCAGGATGGGACACACACGGATTACCCGTGGAACTCGGAGTAGAGAAAGAATTGGGTATCACCAAGGAAGATATCGGCAAGACCATAAGTATAGAGGAATACAACAAACGTTGTCGCCTGAACGTAATGAAATACACAGGCGAATGGACGGACCTGAGTGAACGTATGGGCTATTGGGTGGACATGGAACATCCCTACATCACCTACGACAACAAATACATAGAGACACTCTGGTGGCTCCTGAAACAATTATATCAGAAAGGGCTTCTCTACAAAGGTTACACCATACAGCCCTATAGTCCAGCAGCAGGAACAGGCTTGTCAAGTCACGAACTGAACCAGCCTGGCTGTTATCGGGACGTAAAAGACACCACAGTGACAGCCCAGTTCAAGGTGACAGACAAGGTCCCCTTCGAAACGAAGGGCAAGGAAGTGTATGTTCTGGCATGGACAACCACACCATGGACCCTTCCCTCAAATACTGCACTCTGTGTGGGACCCAAAATAGAATATGTGGCCCTGGAAGGCAAGAACCCCTACAGCGGAGAGGAAGCTGTGTACATCCTGGCAGCCGCACGTATGGCTGCCAACTTCCCTGCAACAAAGAATGAGGATGGAACAGAGACTACTCCCGAAGTAATCTGGCAAGGGTTGGGTACCGACCTTGTGGGACTGCATTATCAGCAGCTGATGCCCTGGATAAAGCCTTGTGACCTGCAGGACAACCAAGTGGTAGATCGCTCAGAAGAGGCTTTCCGCATCATCCCCGGTGATTATGTGACCACAGAAGATGGTACGGGAGTAGTACATATAGCACCCACCTTTGGTGCTGATGATGCCAAAGTGGCTCGTGACGCAGGTATTCCCAGCTTGTTTGTAATTGACAAAGCCGGTGACACCAGACCGATGGTGGACTTCCAAGGAAAGTACTTCCTACGTGAAGACATGAGGCCTGACTTCGTGGAGACATGCGTATGCGAAGGCTACTGGAAGCACAGCGGTGCCTATGTAAAGAATGCATATGATCCCAAGTACAACCAGAACGGCAAGTTCGACGAGAAAGCTGCCGCCAAAGAGATGGACCTCAACGTAATCATGGCCATCGAGATGAAAGAGGAAGGAACAGCATTCCGCATTGAGAAACATGTGCACAACTATCCTCATTGCTGGCGCACAGACAAACCCATCCTCTATTATCCATTGGACAGCTGGTTCATCGGCGCTTCGAAGGCAAGAGAACGTATGATGGAACTCAACAATACCATCCACTGGAAGCCTGAAAGCACCGGTACAGGTCGCTTTGGCAAATGGCTGGAGAACCTGAATGACTGGAACCTGTCAAGAAGCCGTTACTGGGGAACACCTCTGCCCATCTGGCGCAACAGAGATACGCGCGAGGAGATATGTATCGGTTCACTTGAGGAACTCTACAGCGAGATAGAAAAGAGTGTGGCAGCAGGAGTCATGAAAAACAACCCCTTGAAAGAAAAGGGATTTGTACCTGGTGATATGAGTCAGGCAAACTATGACCGCATTGACCTGCATCGCCCCATGGTGGACGATATCATCCTGGTAGGAGCCGACGGAAGCATACTCACCAGAGAGACAGACCTGATAGATGTATGGTTTGACAGTGGAGCAATGCCCTATGCTCAGGTACACTATCCATTCGAAAACAGAGACGTCATAGACAAGGGGAATGCCTTCCCTGCCGATTTCATTGCTGAAGGAGTAGATCAGACACGTGGATGGTTTTATACCTTGCATGCACTGAGCACAATGATATTCGACAGTGTCGCCTATCGCACCGTGATAAGCAACGGACTCGTTCTGGATAAGAACGGCATGAAGATGTCCAAGAGACTCGGAAATGCCGTTGATCCATTCGGCGCTATTGACCAATTCGGAGCAGATCCCCTGAGATGGTACATGATTACAAACAGCGCACCCTGGGACAACCTTAAGTTTGACATCGAGGGTGTGAAGGAGGTCACACGAACATTCTTTGGTAAGTTGGCACAGACCTACAGTTTCCTGGCCATGTATGCCAACGTGGACGGCTGGTGTCACGAAGAGGAAGAGATTCCAGTAAATGAGAGACCAGAGATGGACCGCTGGCTTATCTCCTGTCTCAACACCCTTGTCAAGGAGGTGAAACAATGCTATGAAGATTACGAGCCAACCAAAGCAGGCCGACTGATTCAGACATTCACGGTGGATCAGGTAAGCAACTGGTTTGTTCGTCTCAGCAAGAAACGCTTCTGGGGCAGCGCCATGAGTACAGACAAACTGAGTGCATACCAGACTCTCTACACCTGTCTGGAGACAATAGCGAAACTGATGGCACCCATCGCCCCCTTCTACGCCGATCGTCTCTGGAGAGATCTGACAGATGCTGTAGAGCAAAAGAAAGGCGAAAAGGTGAAGAGCGTACATCTCTGCACATTCCCACAGGTCAACGAAAACTGTATTGATGCAGAGCAAGAGGAGCGAATGAGGTTGGCGCAGCAACTCACCTCAATGATTCTAAGCCTTAGAAAGAAAGAACAGATTGTTGTGAAGCAGCCACTTCAGAAAGTAGCAATTCCTGCTACGGATGTACAACAGAAGCAACGTCTGGAAGCTATGAAACAACTCATCCTTGACGAAGTGAACGTTAAGGAAATGGAGTTCGTGGAAGCAGAGGGAGTTCTGGTCAAACAAGTGAAGTGCAACTTCAGAATTATGGGCAAGAAATTCGGTGCTCAGATGAAGAACGTGAATGCTGCTGTACAGGCAATGAGCCAGCAACAGATCAGCCAACTGGAACAAGATGGAAGCATCATGCTTGGTCTTGCCAATGGCGAATCTGCCAATGTGGAGCTTGCTGACGTAGAAATCTTCAGTCAGGATATACCTGGATGGAGCGTGGCCAATGAAGGAACACTGACAGTGGCTCTGGACCTGGAAATCTCAGAGGAACTGCGACTTGAAGGAATGGCAAGAGAACTGGTGAGAAGCATTCAGACGATGCGTAAGGATAGCGGGTTTGAAATCACAGATCGCATCCATGTCATCATACCGGCATCTGCAGAGAACGAGCATTGCCTGAGCCAATTCAAGAAGTATATTGCGCAACAGGTTCTGGCCGACAGCATCACAGCAGAAGGCTCCGAACTCATCATACGCAAAGCATAGACTCACAGTAAAACATCTACGAACTTTAACAAATTTATTATGGAAGAGAAACTCAGATACACCGACGAGGAACTTGAGGAATTCAGAAAGATTATTCTGGAAAAACTCGAAATAGCAAAGCGTGATTACGAAGTTCTCATCGATCAGTTGAGCAATCGAAACAACAATGGAGTTGACGACACCATGCCCACCTATCATGTCCTGGAAGAAGGTAGCGAGACTCAGAGCAAAGAAGCGCTGATAAGCATGGCTGCCCGTTCTCAGAAATTCATCCAGGGACTGGAGGCGGCATTAGTGCGCATCGATAACAAGACATATGGCATATGCAGGGAAACAGGAAAGTTGATTCCAAAGGAGCGACTGAGAGCTGTTCCCCATGCTACCCTGAGCATCGAGGCAAAGAATGCACGAGACCAGAAGAAACGTTAAGTAAGAACAGACACAACAGAGGTTCTCGCACGCACGCGAACATATATATTATATATAAGTAAGAACAACCCACATCATAGAAATGACAAGACAGAAGAAACAGGCCATAAC
>JBJFDX010000312.1:0-5901 GCA_051890235.1 Bacteroidaceae bacterium
TATGCTGTTCTTCACACATCATGATGTGGTCTTCTGAACCCTATGCATGCCGAGGCCAGATATTCGGGACAAAAGTACGAAGAAGTATTCAAACGGCATAGCCAGACATCTGCGATTGAACTCTGCGAACAGAAAAATGCCCTAAACAGGGGATATCCCGGGGCAAGATGACATTGTATAAACAGGAAATCACTACCTTTGTAATATAATTCAAGGCCCTGGGCCAAACAGATGTCTCACAACAAACACTCAATCACTATGGATGCAAAAGCTAAAGTACTGGCAACAATGAAAGAAGCTGGTCAGCCTCTCAACGCAGGTAAGATTGCAGAACTGAGCGGTTTGGACCGCAAAGAAGTGGATGCCGCCATGAAGCAGCTCAAGGCCGAGGGAGCCATCGTGTCCCCCGTTCGCTGTAAGTGGGCACCTGCCGAGTAATGGCCACTGCCACATCATGAGGGGTATCCCGACCATACGTCTTACCACCCCGAACGACCTACCCGTGATGAAGGAGATTTCCTCACGGGCAAGATTTTGTGGTTCTAATGGGTAACCTGCGGCTCTGCAGAAGTTTCGTAGAAGACAGTAAGACACGTCCACCAACTCTTATGTTTCTTTGGGAAAAGGTTGATGGAATTCAGACCAGAATTCTATAGAACAGCCTTCACGAGACGACCCCACTAAAAGTTGAGAAATCAGGTTCTGTTTCAGAGGACGAAGGTTACCTTTGTGATAGGTTTCCGTTTCTGTCTTCCGACACAATTTCTCCTGTATCTACCCATCGTAAGTCCACCTTATCCTCAGACCCCCTAAAAACGGCACTTTTCACCGCAAACGTTTGCGGGAACGGTTGCAAACGTTTGCGACTGCGGTTTCAAACGTTTGCGACCGCGGTTTCAAACGTTTGCGTCGGACACTGCAAACGTTTGCATGGAAAAACATATCAATCATCAGTCCGCTAAAGAATATTTTCTCGCAGGGCTCTACCCGTGGTTTTTCTACTGAGCCCGGGTATGCTTTCCATTCTGACTCAGGACATAAGAACAGCATCGGGACGAATCACACTTCCTATGACGTGCTTCGTCCCGATGACTACAGACTGCGGCTCACGCCCGACGCAAAGTGCAAAGGCGTGCCGCTGCAGAGATTAATGCTTGCTGCTGGCAGGCTTCTTGCTGAAGATGGCACGGATGCGAGCCATGTCGAACTTGCTGGTTCGGTCATAGAAGTAGATGCCGTTCTGCTCCTGCTCCACGTCGGTCAACTGAGTGTAACAGTAGCCCCATACGTTGTCGGCAATCTCCATCAGCGCATCCACCTGACCCTCCAGACGGGTATAGAACTCTTCCAGAGAGTGGGGAGGCTCTCCATAGCCCCATGACTTATTGTCATTACCCGTCTGCTCATCCTGTCCCTTCACCCATTTGATTCCTCCGAACTCATCCAGCAGGTAAGGCATGTTGGCCTTGTCGTAAGTGGGATAGTCATACACGTTGGTATCAGTATGGCGGTTGAAGCCTACATTACGCTGTGGGAAATCCACGCCACGGTTGGGTGTCTGGAACCAACGCTCGCCATTGAAGATAATATCCTTCAACTTCTTGGGATCCTGTTGGTAGTTGTGGGTGGTCCATATATCGGTCTTCACATGCACTCCTCCACTTACGTCACACACTGGACGAGTGGGGTCGAGAGCCTTTGTTAAGTCATATACGTCCGACACGAAACGAGGGAACTGCACTCTGTCAGGCCACCACTCCTCGTTCATGGGTGTCCATGTAACGATGCTGGGATGGTTACGGTCTCGCAGGATTTCCTCGCTCCACTCAGTGATGAAGTTGCGTGCTACCTCCGGATTGTTGGCATCCATACCCCACGAGGGAGCCTCCCCCCATGTGATGTAACCAAGCTTGTCAGCCCAGTAGTGGAAGCGCTCCTCAAAGACCTTCTGGTGCAGACGTGCGCCATTGAAGCCGGCCTGCATGGACAGTTCGATGTCATGACGGAGAGCCTCATCAGAGGGAGCAGTCCATATACCGTCGGGGTAAAAGCCCTGGTCGAGAACAAGACGCTGATAGAAGGGCTCGTTGTTGAGATATACCTTGTTGCCGCTGACATGTATCTTACGCATGCCCACGTAACTGTTCACCTTGTCGATGCACTTTCCTTCGGCATCCTTCACCTCATAGGTAAGATCATAGAGGAAGGGATCAGTAGGACTCCACAGGCGTGCCTTCTTGACGGGCAGCACAATGGTGCTGTTGTTCTGTGCAGGCACGGTCTTGGTAGCCACCACCTTCTTGCCATCCTTCATGGTCACCGTAAGTGTGGAAGCCCCCTCCGCATAGAAGGTAGGATGCACGATGACCTGACTTTGATCAATATCAGTAAGCACCTGTGTTCTCTCCAGTCCACAGGCATCCACAGGCTCCATCCACACGGTCTGCCAGATACCTGTACAGCGGGTGTACATGCACTCAAACTGTGTCAGGCGAACGTTCTGCTTGCCGGCGGGCTGCAGATTGGTACGCGTGTCACTATAGGCATGCACCACCAGAGAGTGAGGCTTGCCATCAGCCACAAACGGGGTGATATCCACGCCAAAAGAGGTACTTCCACCAAAATGACGTCCTGCCAGCTTGCCATCGATGAATATCTCGGAGTTGTAATAGACTGCTCCAAAGTTCAGTCGCACACGCTTGCCGTTCCATGCCTCGGGTACGGTGATATTGCGCTGGTACCATATATTATTGATGAAATCTGTGTACTCCACGCCTGAGAGTTTGCTCTCGGGGCAGAAGGGGACAATGATCTTTCCGTCGAAGCCCTTGCTTTGGTGGAATGCTTTCTCCATGCCAGAGCCAACGAAGTCAAAGGCATAGGACCAGTCACCATTGAGGTTGACCCAGTCTTGTCGTTCAAACTGAGGACGAGGGTACTCGGCTCTGGGGATTGCCCACAGGGTGGCGGCAAAGCATAGAACCGCCATCAGAAGGGATGTTCTTTTCATACCTTAGAATAATAGTTGTTTGTTTATGATGATGTTAAATTATCGTTCTCAAGGTGATTACTTGACCACCTTCACACCCTTGGGAGCCTTGATGGTGGACTTCACGGTGCCATCGGCCTTACGCTCATGACGGATGCGGATTTGTCCATAGGGTGTGGGGAAGGTGCCTTCAGCCCACTGCAGACGACCCAGATGTGGGGTGATACGCACCCGCTTGCATCCGGCCTCCAGAATCTCCACACCCAACACATGAGTGCTCATCCATGCTGTGGGTCCACTGGCCCACCCGTGACAGAAACTATGACGGAAGCCGGGGTAACAATAAGCACCGAAGTCTCCATGGATATCCTTCTTCCCATGGGGGACAAACTCATCGATGCGCCCGGCATTCTTGGTCCACTCCAGGTCAAAGTCCTCCCAGAAGGTGGTGGCTCCCAGGTCAATCATGCCTCCCCAGTACTGGCTGATGATATCCATGGCCTCCTCATGTCGGTTGTCCATGGCCAGAGCCTCCAGCATATAATATCCGTAGAAGGTGGAGAACCCTTTAGGGCCGCCTACAGATATGTAGTCGCTACAAGCCTTGGCAGGGTCCATGAGGCCAGTAATTGCCATCAAGGCTGCTGCCTGCTTCAGGCCATTGGGATTGACCACCTTTCTGCGCAGGCGAGCCTCCACATTCCGGCACGTCTGTGCCCGTGCCTCATCACCCAGCAGTGTGCTCATCTGCTCAGAGGCCTGCATGGCCCACACGATGAGCGCATGATATCCAGCATCCACTCCCTCCTGATTGGGACTGCTCGGCCAGTCGAGGAAGTGGTGGCCCATGGCATCATTGCCCTGGGCATCGATGAGCCTGTCTATCTGGTCCACGAGACCCAGGATATAGTCACGGTGCTTCTCCAGATATTCCTTATGTCCGAACCTCATGTACCAGTCATGCTGTATGATGAGATACCACAGGGAGTAGGCACTCATGCCGTTGATCCAGGCAGGAAGGGGATACTGCTGGCAGGCAAGGTCCATGCTGGCATAGAAACTCTGCTCATCGCCGAACACATTGCCGATGGTACTGGTCTCGGGATGCATATCTCCCAACCACACCAGTCGGTCACGCTTGATACCATCCCAAATGTACTCCTGCATGTTGAGGTGCACGGTGTAGGCTCCTGTCATCCAGATGTCATTAAGGCGCTGATCGGAGCACCGGAACTCTCCCAGATAAGGGATATCTCGGTATCGCAGGATGGCGGTAGCCTCCTTCAGATTGATGGTCTGGTTGGGGGTGAGCAGGTCGATACGTACAAACCGGTATCCCGTACTGCCGACCTCCATCTGTCCGTAGAAAGGCACTGTGAGTACCATGTCACGTATGGCATGGTCATTCGTTGCCGTATTGGCCTTCAGGTTCACCTGCTCTGTACTGCCGGCATCAGCAACTGACTTCCCGGTGTTCAGTTCCGTACAGGTCTCGCTTACCGACTCTCCGAATCGGAGTCGGATCTGAGGAGTAGTAAGCGGGGCGCAACTGCTGATGACCAGTTTGAAGCCTCCGTGTATCTCATGACCGAAATCCAGAATGATGCTTGCCCGGTCATCTCCATTGTTCACCATCCGGCACATTCCCTTGTCAAAGATGTCGGCCTGGCCAGTGTTGGGCTTCAACAGCAGTTCAGGATTCTGTACGGAAGTGGCACTGCTGGTCCACACATACCTGGTGGGCGTCATATAAGTGCGCGTCATGATGTCCTTGCGGAATCTTGCGGAATCGTACTTCAGTGCGGGAGGCAGATGCTCCTGTCCCATTAGCGTTGCGGCGGTCACGAACATAGCCGCTGTGAGAAAAATTCTTTTCATGTTCTGTATTATGTAGTCTTAGTTTGTTATCAGTCCAGTTGCCAGGTACCCTCGGTGCAGGTTACATGATGCTCACGGATGCCCAAGCGGTCCATCCATAACCGTGTTTCGCAGGTCTTCAGGATGCCGGTATTATAACCCTTGCCCTGGTCATTATTCCACACCCAAGTAGGTGTAGGCCACAAGCATGCCCGGAAGCGAATGCTACGATAGAACTCCTCGCTACATCCATTCTGTCCATGATGAGCCATCTGCAGATAATCACAGTCCAGACGATGTCCGTAAGGCCCTTTCAGAACCTTGTTCCCGCACTCGATACCTGCATCTCCCAGAAAAGTGATAGCCTTGCGCTTGTCCCATACCCTCATAATCATTGACGAATTGTTGTACGGATTGGTGGTAAAAGGGTTGGCAACTCCCAGCACCTGAATGTTCATGCCATCCCAACTGTAGATTCCACCAGGCTCCTGGATATCTGTGACTGGTATATCCTGAACGGTATCCAGCAAATGATAAAATTCGCGGCATGCGGCCTCGCATTGTGGTTCACCCTTGATGACCTCCTCTCTGATTCGTGAATGGCAGATGTGCTTGATGCGCAATTCCTGCCTGTTCTTGAGTATCTCACAGAGCGCCCCCATATGGTCATCGTGGGGATGAGAGATAAACCAAGCTTCCACCTCGCCTCCCATAGCTCCCAAGAATCCACGCAGAAACATTCCCTCGGCAGGCATGCCACCATCCATCACTATCAGCCTGCCCTTATGTGTGCGGAAGACATAAGAGTTGCCTATCGTATCGGCATGCGAGGGGATTTGCCACAGAGTGAAGGAGGAACGGCCTCTGAGGTCGGCCTCAGTATCCCTGACCTTTCCCAAAGCCTGTAAGGAGATGGGCAGAGACAATGCAGCCATGCTCATGGCTGTGGTGCGCAGAAAAGTTCTGCGAGTATGATTGATCGGTGCTTTCATAACGGTGAACACATTAACTTCAGACAAAATTAAGACACTTTTATTTAATAGGCAAGTTGACCG
>JBJFDX010000313.1:0-5896 GCA_051890235.1 Bacteroidaceae bacterium
GTTCTCGTGGTCCAATACGCCTTGCGCGTCATACGCCACATAGGTCTTGTTTGTGTTCATGTATCTGCCTCCTATATACCATTTAGAGTATAGCAAAGTTAGGAAATACCTTCCAAACCACAAAACATAAGCCCCAACAAAAGGAAAATTTGCTACTTTTGCACTCATGATTCAAGATTTGGTACACATAAGAAAACTTCTGCAACTGGAATATGCCTGCGAAAGGGAACAGTTTCAGAGGCAAACAGAAAACATGGGAGTGGCAAACAAGGTACGCCGAGGCCTATGCTGGTTTCCCATCCGCACCAGAAAGAACTACTACAATTCACAAGATCAGCTTGTGCTGGAGATTGAACGTACCGAGGCAACAGAGGTGGAGCATCAGTTTGAGCCAGGCAAACCGGTATGTTTCTTTACTCAAGATGCCACTCAGATGCTCACCTACATGAATTTCATTGGGCAGGTAAGTTATGTAGAAGAGGACCGCATGGTCATCATCATGCCGTCATCGGGTGCAGTAGGCCAAGTGGTGAATGCCGACCGGCTGGGTGTCCAACTGTATATGGACGAATACACTTACCGACTCATGTTTGAAGCGCTCGACCGCGTGATGGCTGCCAAGGACAACAGGCTTGCATTGTTACGCGATATGATATATGCCAAGGCTCCACTTCACACACGCACACTCACACCCATTGCCATGCCCTGGCTCAATGTCACCCAGCAGGATGCTGTCAACAGCGTATTGGCCTGCAAGGATGTGGCTGTCCTGCATGGACCTCCAGGAACCGGCAAGACAACGACCATGGTGGAAGCCATCTACGAGACTCTTCGCAGGGAGACTCAGGTAATGGTATGCGCCCAAAGCAATATGGCTGTTGACTGGATTGCTCAGAAACTAAGCGAGCGTGGTGTGAATGTCCTGCGTGTGGGCAATCCTATGCGCGTCACCGACCAGATGCTGGCCGACACCTACGAGCGAAGATATGAGGCACATCCGCTCTACAGCCAACTATGGGCCATCAGGCGAACCATCCGTCAACTGTATGACAGTTCACAAGGAAACAAGGAGAACCGTCATCAGAAGATTGCCCGACTGAGGGACAAAGCTATCGAGATAGACTATCAGATCAGAGAATGTCTGCTCTCTGAAGCACGAGTGATTGCCTGCACGCTCACGGGAAGTGCTTCACCCCTTCTGCTGGGACGTCATTTCTCTTCACTCTTTATTGACGAAGCGGCACAGGCCCTGCAGGCTGCTTGCTGGATTGCCATTCAGAAGGCCGACCGTGTGATACTGGCAGGAGACCATTGCCAGTTACCTCCCACCATCAAGAGTACTGAAGCTCTGGCCGGAGGTCTGGACAAGACTCTTATGCAGAAGATTGTGGAAGAGCACCCCGAAGCCGTTTCTCTATTGGGCGTACAATACAGGATGACTGATGATATCATGCAGTTTCCCAATCAGGAGTTCTACGAAGGACGCCTGCAAAGCGATGCTTCCGTGCGATACAGAAGCATTCTCGATTGGGATACTGCCATCGAATGGATAGACACTCCATCAGAGCCTGAATATGAAGAACAGGAAGCTGGGGATGGAGTAAGCCGTCAGAATCCTGCTGAGGCACAACTGACGGTTGCCACCTTGAGAGCATACTTCGAGCGGATTGGCACCGAACGGATTTTGGACGAAAGACTTGACGTAGGCCTGATAAGTCCTTACAAGGGACAGGTGAGACTGCTGCGCCAACTCATCAAGCGGGACTCGTGGTGGAAACCCTTCCGCAAACTCATCAGCATCAACACCGTAGACGGATTTCAGGGACAAGAGCGCGACATCATCCTCATCAGTATGGTTCGCTCCAACAACGAAGGACAGGTGGGCTTCCTGCGTGATTTACGACGCATGAATGTAGCCATCACACGTGCCCGCATGAAACTCATCCTGGTGGGACATAAGCAAACACTATGCCGCCATCCCTTCTACAAAAGACTGCTCAGATACGTAGAAAACTTGCAAGATTGACAAATAAATAGCATCAGATTCTCCCTCTTTGCAAAAATAATGTAACTTTGTAAGCAAAGAAAACCTCAAAAAAAGAAGTTACACGAATACCACTCATTATGAAAAGAAGAAACTTCATTATGTCAAGCATGGCAGGAATGGCAACTCTGGCCATGTCTTCTACGTCCTTAGAGGCTTTAGCCTCCAGATCACCAGAGAAACGCTCAGACAACAGTACCATCAAAAAGCCTATCGAGAAGGATGAGTTTCATCTGGGCATGGCAGGCTACTCTTTTGTAAAGTTTGACCTGGAGACCACCCTCAAGACCATGCAGACTCTTGATATGCACTATCTATGTATCAAGGATTTCCACTTGCCCCTCAACAGTAATGAAGAGCAGATAGCGGCCTTCCACAAGAAACTGGCCGACTATGGCGTGAAAGGATATGCCGTGGGACCTATATATATGAAGAGCGAGGCCGAGGTGGACAGAGCCTTTGCCTATGCACGTCGTGTGGGAGTGGACTTGCTGGTGGGCGTGCCCAACTACGAACTGCTCGACTATGTGGAAGAGAAGATCAAGCAGTACGATATCAAACTGGCTATTCATTTGCACGGACCCGATATGCCGCTCTATCCCGATGCCACCGACATATGGAATCATGTGAAGGACCGCGATGAGCGCATGGGCATGTGTCTGGATATCGGTCACAACCTGCGTTATGGTTCCGACTCTCTGGCTGACTATATCCGTTACCACAAACGTGTCTACGACATGCATCTTAAGGATGTGACGGCTCCCACCAAGGCTGGCAAGAGAGCCGAATTGGGTAGAGGCATCATAGATTTCCCACGGTTCATCAAACTCTTGCGCAAGTATCATTACACGGGGGCAGTCAGCCTGGAACATGAGAAGGATATGGACAACCCATTCATGGGTATTGCGGAGAGCATAGGATTCTTCCGCGGAGTATGCCAAGCCACACGATAAACGAATCCATTCAACCCCAATAGATGAGCCCTGCGCAAGAGAAAACGCAGGGCTTGCTGTCTGCAGATGACCAGCAGCCTGCCAGATGTTTTCAACCTACACTTTCGCAAAGGCGATTAATAGGAATTCTTATAGGCATTAGATACTCATTTCGAAGAAAAACAAAACAACACAATAAAAAAGTACGTTCCTTCAGGCAAGAAATCTCTTCATCTTATGTTTAAGGGTTGAGAACAAATAGATATCGGATATGAAAACAACATTCTTTCGTCTTTGGTTGCCCACTCTGGCAGCCCTGACCTTAACTTTGAGTTCGTGCGATAAAGACCATGACCATTGGCATGTCAACACCACCACAGCCCTGGTGACAGTCCGACCCACCCAAGAGGGATCGTTCAACATGCAACTGGACAACAACACCACGCTGGTAGCCTCCAACCTCAGCACATCCCCTTATGGAGACAAGGAAGTGCGGGCCATCGTCAACTACATTGACGAGGGAGACAACCGCGGAGACGTGCGCTCGGTAAAGATCAACTGGATGGATAGCATACGCACCAAATTACCAGTTCCCTATATCAAGGAGCAAAATGACAGGCTCTATGGTAACGACCCCGTGGAGATTGTACGCGACTGGGTAACGGTGGCTGAGGATGGATATCTGACCCTGCGCATCAGAACCCTTTGGGGAGACCGCAACATCAAGCATTATGTCAACCTGCTCACAGGCATGAATGCAGATAACGCTTACGAGGTGGAACTGCGCCACAATGCCATGGGCGACATAAGAGGACGAGAAGGAGACGCGCTCATTGCCTTCAACCTCAACCATCTGCCTCGCAACGGGAAGGATTCTGTAAAACTGAAAGTCCATTGGACCTCCTTCTCAGGACCCAAGAGTACTGAGTTTGGTCTGCAACTGCATCCTGCGCCAAACGTACAACCCACCGAACGCATGCCTCTGAACAGCCGCATCGAATAAGGTGGCAGGCAACGTGGGAGGACAGGAAGAAGAATGACCATACTGAAAGGGATATTCAAGAAGCCAACCAGCGAAGAACAGATGACAGGAAGGCTGATGGATGGCGATGCAACTGCTGCTGAGCAGTTGTATCACCTCCATGCCCGTTACCTCACAGCTGTTTGCTCACGCTATCTCAACAATGATGAGGACGTGAAGGATGTGCTTCAGGAAACCTTCATCAAGATATTCTCCTCCATACACACCTTCCAGCACAAAGGGGAAGGTTCGCTTCGCGCTTGGATGAGCAGAATAGCATGCAATGAGTCAATCAATTATCTGAAAAGCACCAAACGCCTGTCCTTCAGCGAACTGACTGAGGGGAACTCACCTATCTACGAAGATGAACCCGACGTGGAAGACATCCCTGCCGAAGTGCTACAGGACTACATTCGCCAGTTGCCCGAAGGATACCGAGTGGTGTTCAACCTCTTTGTTATGGAGGGAAGAAGTCACAAGGAGATTGCTCAGATGCTGGGAATCAAGGTAAACACGTCGGCTTCACAACTCTACAAGGCAAAGAACGTACTGGCAAAGAAAATCGAACAATACAGAAGGAACAATCACAGATAACAAGAGATGGAAAAGTGGCTCAATGACATACACAATCGTCTGAAGGACTACGAGCAGGATTCTCCCGCGGGATTATGGGAGGACCTGCAAGTCCAGATGAAGCAGAAAGGAACGGCTGAGAAGGGACGTCAAAAGCATCCCATGATTCCCCTGTGGCCAAAGAGAATAGCGATGGCTGCAAGCATTGTGGCTACCTTACTGCTGGGATATCGGTATGCTCCCCACTTCACACACGAAACAGCCCTGGTCTCATCATCCAATGAGACAAACTCCGTCAAGCCTATGATCCTTTCAGAGAACAGTCCCCGCCTGTACTCCCCATCAAGCAAGTCAGAGGCGATTGTCGCCGAGAGAACAAGGGAAGCACCTTTGGCCATAAACATGACAAACAGGAAACGATCTGCCAGCACATTCACCCAAAGGAATGAAGAGATTAAGCAAGAAGCCTCCTCTGCCACGGCAGACCGACCAGAGAACAGCAACTCCTTACCAGAGGCTCATACTGTAACTCCTACCCCATCGGCCAAACAATCGACCCAGACAAACAAACAGAAGGCGTCACTATTACTTCTGACCAGCCAGAGGGAGAACGGCAAAAGCAAAATGTCTGCAATCAAAAGGAATACAGGCAGGCAAGTGACCTTCTCGACCTATGCGGCCGGACTGACGGGAACTGAGACAAGTTCCAAATCCATGAGCGCTTATCCCGCATCCTCCCTTGGCCCCGACAACTCCAACTGGAACGACTCACCCATGCTGGGTATCGCAGTATTCAATCAGGGTAAAACAACAGAAAAGAAAGTACAACATCGCCTACCCGTTCGCGTGGGCGCCTCCTTCTCTTATGATTTGAATGACTACCTGGCCATCGGGAGCGGTCTTACCTATACCCGACTGCATTCCACCTTACGCGAAGGAACAGGAAAAAACTATCAGAGGAGCGAACAAAACCTGCATTACATGGGTATTCCCGTGAACCTGAAATACACATTCTTCAGAAGGAAGAACCTGAGTCTGTATGCTCAGGGAGGAGCCTTGGCCGAACTTCGCGTCGCAGGCAAGAAAGAAAAGGAGTATATCCTGGACGGAAAGAATATCGGAGCGGATACCGAACGCATTACTTCACATCCGCTGCAGATGTCCGCCAACCTGGCTGCTGGCATACAATACAATCTGACATCCACGATGGCAATCTACGCAGAGCCTGGCGTCAGTCACTACTTCAAGGACAAATCAAGCGTCCCCACCATCTATCAGGAGAAGCCTACCAACTTCAACCTCAATTTGGGAGTACGTATCTGCCTG
>JBJFDX010000314.1:0-1653 GCA_051890235.1 Bacteroidaceae bacterium
TGACAAACAGCGCAACTGTTGTCCATAAATAGAGCTAATCCCTTTTTCTCCTCTTCAGTCAAAGCACCTTCGTCACCCTTGCGCATCTGATCCAAACGATCATTGGGAGTGATGAGAGTCTTTTCATACTCTGCAATAGCGTCAGTAACAGATGCTTGAGTGATTCCTTCAGGATAGATGGTTTGGAACTCAGCAACCAAAGCGGCATCCTGAGACAGACGATCACAAATCTGTTCCCAAGTCTGGTCACCCATCTCAACAGGATTGGCTGGAGGACCCGCAGCCTGATCGGCAAGAGTATGAGCACGGCCATTCCAGAACTGCTCCACATTGAAAGCTGCATTCAGGACCGTGGGGGCATTGATACCGCCAAACTGTCCATAGATACCTTCACTCGTACGGGTACCACGTGGATCGGCTCCACCCTTGCTGATAACATGGCAAGTGGCGCAAGACAATGTTCCATCGAGGGAAAGACGAACGTCATTATACATCTTTCGACCAAGAGTCAGCTTGCGAGCATCCGTAGGCAAACTATCAGGAACTGGCTGCAAGGCATGCAGGGCATAGGATTCACAAGCATTGCCTGTAACAAAGCGCTCCTGACGCTGTGACAGAATCCAATCGGTGAGCATACTCTTCTCTGCCTTGTTGAATCCTGTGCCCCAATGCATCAGCTTATACTGAACCAAAGGCATATTGCCATAGGTAACAGAGTGCTGCAACTTGGCCAAAAGAACTTCACTGGGCTTCTCCAAGTCTTCTCTTCTCAAATCCAGGAAACGTGTACCTACCTCAATATGAGCAAGGATAGGATCGGCAAAGGGCAACTTGGCATAGAAAGGAATGCCGTCCTGACCACTGTGGCATGCATAACAACCATTCTGATCCAGAATAGCAGCCACTTGCTGAGAGGCTGGTGCTTCGGGAACCGATTTGCGGAAAGCAAAACGATAAACAGCAAATCCCAACACGCCAGCCAACAAAATCACAATCGCTGTAACTAATGACTTTTTCATGTGGATATTATTTAAAAGATTAATATGTTGTTTGTTATTGACTCTTATTTATATGTGTGTAAACTATCCATCGCCGAGGGCAGGAAATCCACGCCATACCATGTGACCTGCAAAGCCAGAAAAGCCATGAGCATCACAAGGAAGGCCGAGGTCGTCCTATGACTGACCAAATGAAGATAAATCAAAGAGAACAGCCATGTGACTGCAGCCCAATTTTCCTTGGGATCCCATGCCCAGTAATCTCCCCAGCATTGTTGTGCCCAAACACTTCCTGCAAGCATGCCGATGATAAGCAAAGCTGATGAGGAACGCATCAAAAGATGAGAAAGATGAAGATGAGGACGAGAGAGATTTTCCACCAACCACATCACTACAGCCAAAGCCATCAGAGCATAGGCAATCATGTAGACAAAAAGATGGGGAACAAACCACCATGAACGTAAGGCTGGCATAAGAGTCTCGAAGTTGATTTTCAGGATGGTCAGAACAGTAAAGACAACAGCAAGGATAATGGTAATGGGCCAGATTACACGAGAATGCCATCTGCCATAGAGCAATATGATACTACCCAATGCCAAAAGTATCATACCCCAGAAGATAACAGGCAGCCAAGGACTGCGCACAACCTGTATAA
>JBJFDX010000315.1:0-1651 GCA_051890235.1 Bacteroidaceae bacterium
GATAGCATAGTACGCGGCACCACACTCAAAGAGAGTATCATACGCATACTGGATCGACTGCATCCACGCAAAATTGTACTTGTAAGCAGTAGTCCACAGGTACGTTTTCCTGATTATTATGGTATCGATATGGCACGCATGGAAGAGTTTATTGCTTTTCGAGCTGCTATCGAATTACTTAAGGATCGTCAGTCGGAACACATAATTACAGAAGTATATAACCAATGCAAAGCACAGGAAAAAAGATCATCCTGTGAGATGCAAAACTACGTAAAGGAAATATATGCACCTTTTACCGACGAGGACATCTCTGCCAAAATTGTGGAGATGTTACGTCCCAACGATGTGACAACACCCATCGAGATAGTATACCAGACTCTGGACGGCCTGCATCGGGCATGTCCCGCACATACAGGCGACTGGTACTTTAGTGGAGATTATCCTACACCTGGTGGTGTAAAACTACTTGACAAGGCTTTCATCAATTATTACGAGAATATATTTATTCCAAACAGATAAATGAACAAAAAGGTAACACTGAGACTGGAAGACGGCACAGAGTTTCATGGCACTTCGTTCGGATACGAGAAACCTGTTGCAGGTGAGGTTGTGTTCAATACCGCAATGATGGGGTATCCTGAAAGTTTGACAGACCCATCCTATGCAGGACAATTGATGGCACTCACATTCCCTTTGGTTGGCAACTATGGCGTGCCTGCATTTAATTTCCGTGCTGATGGACTTCCACAATTCATGGAAAGCACCAAAATCCATGCACGTGCTATTATTGTAAGTGACTATAGCTGGGAATACAGCCATTGGAATGGAACAGAAACACTTGCCCAATGGCTTCAGAGAGAGCAGGTCCCTGGTATCACAGGCATCGACACGCGTCAGTTGACAAAGGTTCTTAGAGAGCATGGCGTTATGATGGGTAAGATCATCTTTGATGATATGCCGGAACAAATTCCTGAAGCAAATTACGCTGGAGTGAACTTTGTAGAACAGGTTTCATGCAAAGAGATTATCCGATATAATGAAGGCGCATCCAAGAAGGTTGTTCTCGTGGATTGTGGTGTAAAGGCAAACATACTCCGATGCTTGATAGATCATGGAGTAGAAGTAATCCGGGTACCATGGAACTACGATTTCAACGACCTTGAGTTTGACGGACTGTTCCTTGCCAATGGCCCTGGCGATCCTGATACGTGTGAATCCGCAGTTCAGAATATCCGCAAATTCCTTGCAAACGACAACGTAAGGCCATGCATGGGCATTTGTATGGGTAATCAGTTACTCAGTAAAGCCGCCGGTGCCACCATCTATAAACTAAAGTATGGTCATCGCAGCCATAATCAGCCTGTTCGCAAAGTGGGAACCAACCAATGTTTCATTACAAGTCAAAATCATGGGTATGCTGTAGATTCCAGCAGTCTGCCTGCCGATTGGGAACCCCTGTTCGTGAACATGAACGATGGCAGCAATGAAGGTGTACGTCACAAGACGAATCCATGGTTCTCTGCACAGTTCCATCCCGAAGCATGCTCGGGACCTATTGATACAGAATTCATGTTTGATGACTTCGTGAAACTTCTTTAATTCAGAAACTATGATAGACAGCAATATAAAGAAAGTTTTGTTGCTCGGTTCG